>JAHDGT010000067.1:12458-14361 GCA_020631675.1 Bacteroidota bacterium | reverse complement strand
ATCCCCCTTTTTATTGCGGGTACGCACCCTCAAAAAAGAAATAAGATTTAAGACGTAAAATTCGTGCTTGCGCTGAAGCGTTTATGTTGTTAACAATATTCCTACTTGAGAATCAAGACTGAATACGCTGCATACGGGCTTCAATATCTTTCAGCTCGCCTTTAGGAATGGCGGAGATGAGTTTTTGCGTATAAGGACGGTCAGGATGGTTATAGATGTCATCTGCCAAGCCCATTTCTTCGATCTGACCGCGGTTCATAACGATCATGCGATCGCTCATGAATTTCACTACGCTGAGGTCGTGAGAAATGAAGACATAAGTGAATTTAAAACGCTCGCGGAGGTCGATCAACAAGTTGAGGACAGAGGCCTGAACAGATACGTCGAGTGCCGAAACCGACTCATCACAGATGATGAAGCTGGGGTTGAGGGCAAGGGCGCGGGCAATACAGATACGCTGCCGCTGACCACCTGAAAACTCGTGTGGATAACGGTTAAAGTGGTCTGGGTTCATATTGCAGGTTTCGAGTAGCTCGATCACCCGATCCTTGCGTTCATTGTCGTTATTGAATATGCCGTGCACCTGCATTGGCTCCATGATGGCACTACCAATGGTGAGGCGTGGGTTCAAACTGGAATAAGGGTCTTGGAAGATGATCTGCATTTCTTTGCGCAGTTCCATCATATCCGCTTTACCCAAGTCTAGGATGTTTCTGCCTTTGTAAATGATCTCCCCCTCTTTGACAGGGGCTAAGCGCAGTATAGAGCGACCCAAAGTGGTTTTACCGCAACCACTCTCACCGACCAGTCCCATGGTCTCGCCGGGGAAAACATCGAAGCTCACATCATCAACCGCCTTGACCCAAGATTGCACCTTGCCGAAGAAGTTCTTTTTGGAGGGAAACCAAGTGCGGAGATTTTTTACTTGTAAAACAGGGGTTTCGGCACTCAAGCTTTTAAAGCGCTGGGCGGTTTGTTCCGGAGAGACCTCAACTTTGGCGATCATCTCCTCGATGCTGGCCACTTTTTCAATCATCTTGCCCTGCTCGTCGAAGCCCATGAAATCATCAACGGTAGGCAGTTTGCTGAGGCGTTTACCCAGAGGCGGTCTACAGGCTAATAGTCCTTTGGTATAAGGATGCTGCGGATTTTTGAAGATGTCGTAAACCGTGCCTTGCTCTACGATATTACCCTTGTACATCACGATCACACGGTCTGCTATCTCCGCGATCACCCCAAGGTCATGCGTGATGAAGATGACCGAAGAATCGATTTCCTCTTTCAGTGTATCCATCAATTCCAAGATGGTTTTTTGCACGGTCACGTCCAATGCAGTTGTAGGCTCATCGGCTATAAGAATGGAAGGGTCGCAACTCATGGCCATGGCGATCATGACCCGCTGCTTTTGTCCACCTGACAATTGGTGAGGGTAGGCATCGAAGATGCGCTCAGGGGTAGGGAGCTGCACTTTCTCGAACAGTTCTATGGTGCGCTGTTTGGCAGCCGCTTTGTCCAGATCCAAGTGGAGGCTTAAAGCTTCCATGACCTGATCCCCACAGGTGAATACCGGGTTCAAGCTGGTCATAGGCTCTTGGAAGATCATGGCGATCTCTTTGCCTCGGTACTTGCGCATTTCCTCATCAGAGAGCTTGGTGAGGTCTACCACTTCACCAGCTCTATTGCTGTAAAGGATCTCACCACCAGCGATTTTGCCCGGTGGTTCGGGGATCAAACGCATGATAGAGAGCGAGGTGACCGACTTACCCGATCCGCTTTCCCCAACGATACCCACCGTTTCTCCTTTACGAATGGTGAAACTGACTTTGTCAACGGCCTTTACTAAGCCTTCTTCTGTGGAAAAATGGGTTTCCAGAGATTTTACGTCGAGTAGGATATCGCTCAT
>JAHDGT010000067.1:0-12358 GCA_020631675.1 Bacteroidota bacterium | reverse complement strand
TCGCTAAAATAGGGAATTATACCTTTTTCTCTTTCAATATATGCTCTATGTCTCCTGACCCAACCACTTTAGTAGAGAATTCATCAAATTCTGATACTATTTTTTGCAGTCGTCTTTTACGTGCAGCATCTTGTACCACTTCTTCAATAGGATCGGTTTGGCTTGACATGCGTTCGAACAAAGGCTCATGACCGTCTTTGGCAACGCCTGCACTATACCAAACGCCTTTTCTATAGAGGTAACGTGTATCTCCTTCTACAAAACAAAGCTGGTTGTACTTGAACTGCTCAAGTGTCTGTCCATGATTGTTATACCAATAGCTCTGTAAAACAGGAATGGAAGCTTCTGGCTCATCTAAGAGAGAAGGCTCCGTGCTTCTGTCTGCTCTTCCTACTGCGTGTAAAAGAGAACGGTATAGATCTTTGGAGTTGATGGCAGTATTTACCTTCCCTTTTTTCTGCGTGCCATCAGGTGCTAACCAGAAAAGGGGCACCCGGGTACCCGCATCGGTCACATTGCTAAAGTGGTACAGCCAGCTGTCTTCCCCGAAGTTATCCCCATGATCAGAGAGGAAAACGACTAAATTATCTTGATCCTGATGCAGCTCTTTAACGAAAGCGTCAATACTTGGTGCGAGTAGCTCCCAACTTTTACGCTGGCGTTTTCTGATCGTTTTGAGCATATCCGGTTTGACATGCAATTTGGCATCTTTCAAGAAGGTTTGATTCACCGTATGAAAGAGGGCTTGTACCTCTCGGATCTTATTGCGTATGCCACTCACACTTGTTTCAAAAGTTGGTGCGACATGATAGGGGAAATGCGACTCCATCAAGTTCAGGAATAAGAAAGTGCCTTTCCCGTCTTCATTACCTACTTTCAGCAAGTCGCGCGCTACCTTAAAAGTATCAGAGTGGGTATGCTGTAGCCAAGTTGCCGAAGAGCGCATATCTTGACTTAGATCGTGCATGATCGCGTCTTTGGACAATAGCTTTTTACGCAATCTTGGTTTACCCACCAATACCAAAAACTGCTGTAGCTTATTGAACTTAGCGGGTACGATCTCCCAGATTTTCTTTACAGAATCAAAGCCTCTATGTAAGCCGAATATGTGTGTAGTGGCCACATTGGCGGTCACTTGATGCGTGTGATAACCCGCTTCTTTCATATGTTCGGCCAATGTAGGTAAGCCGAGATCTATACTTCTGGTTTGGCTGGTGGCACCGTGCTCATGCGGCAATTTACCAGTAAAGATGGAAGAGGTGGCCGGTAAGGTCCAACAACCACTGGAACGAGCCTGACTGAATTCTACTGCCTTACTGCTGATATAGGGGAGGAGGTTATCCGCTTCTTCGTTATATACAGAATCATAGCGCAAACTATCCGCTACAATGAGGATGACATTTTTTGGCTTCGACATAATACAATTCTTCCACTCGAAAACGAGTGCATATCGATAATAGGATCAACAAATTTAAGAGAATAGTCGACAAAGGACGAAAACGGCTGTTCGTATTATCTTAAGCAAGTGAAATTACCACTGATTTGCTGCTTGCCCGATGTGAATTGATAGATGTAAATGCCAGATGAAATAGATTCGAATTGGATCTTTAGGCTATGCGCATCTATTTGTTGAACCGCGTAGGGTATAGATCGACCATTGACATCATAAAAAGCTAAATCAAATGGAGTGTCCAAGACTTGATCTGCGGTCAATAAAAACTGATCAGTGCTTATCTGCGAAACAGAGCAACTCAAAGCATTAGTTAAAGTTGAAGCTCCATTTTCAGCTAAACCACTGATTAACTCTCCACTTGAATAAAGGGTAAGTCCACCTCGGTAATCACCCAGAACCAGTTCAGGCGCACCATCCGCATTCAGATCCGCTACTGCTAAGCCACTGCGCCCGCCTTGATGAATACCAGAGACCTGCTCGCTGAGCTGTGTGAATACGGCATTATCCAAATCTGTATACGCGCGTATTAGTCCTATTTCGGAGTTGACCAAGAGCAATGGCTCGCCACTCGCATCTTCAAAAATCGCAGGAGATGCGTAGCCGAATAAAGAACCCAATTCTTTTACATCGACTTCTCCCCAAAATATTTCCAAAGATTCAAAACTGGGTGTTGTGCTGGCTGGAGCAGAGGTGTTTTCCCACCATAATAATGTGCCACTTTTCTCACCAATGACGAGATCCAAGCGGTCATCCCCATTCACATCATATAGTTGTGGAATAGTAGCGTTAAATGGGCTTAGTTCTAGTAAGTTAGGGGTGTTTAAATTGAGCTGCATGGGTACACCTTCATCCGAAGTATTTTCAAAATAGTGGATCTGTCCCAATTCATCTCCAGTGATCATATCCAGATCGCCATCCTCATCCAGATCACCAAAAGTGGGGTAGAGACCGATGAATTGATATTCTGCTAAACCAGCGAAATCCTCTGTCACTAATTCAAAAGCGGGTTGCGTACTCGTACCTATGTTTCTATAGAGTGACAAACTGGCAAAATGCTGTTGTTCATCGGTATCAAATCGCCCCAAATGCCCAACAAAAAGATCCAATAAACCATCATTGTCATAGTCGGCGAAAGTAGGGTAGGAGCGCGTACCTACATCAATCATATCCCCCACTAAAAACTCCGTGCTTTGCAATTGATAACTGGTATCAGACTTTAAGTAAGACCAGATGTGATTTTCCGCTTGTGCGTTCACTACAGTTGGAGCAGCGATCAGATCCAAAGCATCATCACCATTGATGTCATACTCAAATGCGGCTGTAAACAAATGAATATCTACTGCAACATCATAGCTAGGAAATTCCGTGTCTTGCCAGTCGGCATAAGCCATATCAGCTGTTCCCGCATTATTGACCATCACTAAACTGGGGTAACTCGCATCGCCGATCAATAAATCACACAGACCATCCTCATTTCTATCAAATGCCAACACAGTAGAACCCGCGTGCTGCCTGTGGTTGATAGGAGCTAAGTCCGGCGCATGTCCTTCTTCGCAAGGCAAATCGAGAATCAGGTCGTTATTCAAAGCATCTTCAGCGAACTGCCCCCAGCATTTATCCGCCTTTTCATAGATTAAAGTATCTGTCCCCAGCTCCATACTCAAGTTTTCGAAATACTCCATTCTGTCTCCGAAAAAACGAAACTGTAAAACATCCACATCACCATCCGCGTTCACGTCAAAAAAGCCTGGCATATCCGCGTTCGTGGTACTCAGATTCTGCAATTCTCCATCCTCATTAATGAATTGCATGGGTAGACTTGTAGTAGAAAACGCAAGCTGTTCACTATCATCCAAATAAGCTAAGTAAATGGCTTTTACCGTTACATCATAAGCGATCAAATCTGGGAGTCCGTCGCTGTTCAAGTCATTTAAAAGTACCCAGTCACTTAAGCCTTCCGGAAAAATGCTCACGTACTCCGGCGCATAAGAAAATCCCCCGCTTTCTGAACGCAGAAAACAACTGAATACATCACCAGCCCTATCAAAAGTGACTAAATCTTCTACACCATCCTGATTTAAATCGATGCTAGCAAAATTTGGCGCATTCAAGCCTCCGGCAAATCCCAACTCTAATAAAGCATCATCGACATATACGTTCAATTGAGCAGGAGCAAAATCGGGTAGCTGTGCAAAAAGTTTACTAGGAATAAAGCAGTATAACGAAAGGGAAACCGCAATACAGATAAATTTGCAGTGCAAAGTGTTTCTTTTTCTTAATTTGGGCACATCCATGCAATAAAAGCTTAGGCTTGACGAAAATTGAATAGTAAAGATAAGCAGCTAAAGGCTTACCCGCATTCATGTTCTTGTCTCATGGATTACACGCCTAAGTTTTTACTGCATGGTCGGGCTATTCGTTAAAATTCAGCCGTCGCCTGCTGCTGTTTGGCAGGCGTACAAAGAGCTTCGCAAGGTCGCTTTCGTACGCCGCCAAACAGGGCGCATTCGTCGGCTTCATTACCACTGCTATCCCTTGTGCGTTTGTGGTTTCGCAATATTATTTGTAATGCAAAGCATGGCGATTTCCCTAATTATTTTCTACAATACCAACAATCCCATTTCCCGCAACTTGATCATGGATTTCGAATACCAGAACAATTCAAAATCATCCATACTTTGTTCGTAATCATTTTTCAGCTCGCGATAGGTGTGAATGCTGTTTTCATTATTGTGGATACTTGTCTTTTCTAACATATGCAACAGCCATTCTCCTTGATTTAAATCAAATCGAATCTTAGCGTCTTGGGTTTGTGTGAAAAGGGTGAATGTTAGGTAATGATGGGACTGCCCTTTTCTTTTTTTGCTTTGACGTTCAACCAGAGGTAAGCCCCCTAACCAAATCACCTTAGCAGTGGCTTTGGTGCTAAGCCTTGCTTTATTTCCTTCTGCTATGCATTGTTCGATATATACAGGCGGTATTTTAGTCTGTGGAATCTTAAAATCGAACCAGTCTTGTAAAGGATAGTCAAAACAAAGTCCGTGCATATAATTGAACAAAGACTTTTTCAATCCGAAACTGAACTGATCATGGTCTATGCCCGTACTATCCTCAAATTGGATGTCGTTATTGGCGAAACTGATTTTCTTATGGTCGGGTAATATGCCATAGGCTTCGGGTGCTAAGCCAACCGGACTATGTGCGGTGAGTGCGAACTGATGCCAAAAACCCGACTGGATCACTCCCTGTTCGAATAATTGCCTTACCATTTCTAAGCTATCAACGGTTTCTTGAATGCTTTGTGTGGGGTAGCCATACATCAGGTAAGCATGTACCATAATGCCTGCTTCTGTAAAGTAATGAGTGACTTGCGCCACTTGTTTTACACTCACCCCTTTTTGAATCAGTTCGAGTAGACGGTCGGAAGCTACCTCCAGCCCACCAGAAACCGCAATACAACCTGATGCTTTAAGAAGTTTACAGAGATCCCGACTAAAGCTTTTTTCAAAGCGGATATTGGTCCACCAACTGACCACCAATTTTCTTTTAATGATTTCTATGGCTACAGCCCTCATTAAGGCGGGTGGCGCAGCTTCATCTACAAAGTGAAATCCTGTCTCTCCGGTTTGCTCCATAAGCTGCTCCATTCGATCCACAATAAGTGTAGCGGCAACAGGTTCGTAATTTTTGATATAGTCTAAAGAGATGTCGCAAAACGTGCATTTACCCCAGTAGCAGCCATGTGCCATTGTGAGTTTATTCCACCTGCCATCGCTCCATAGGCTGTGCATGGGGTTGGCCACTTCAATAACAGAGATGTACTCTGATAAGGGGAGGTCGCTATAATCTGGTGTGCCAAGCTCACTTTGCTTATAGTCTTGACGAAGAGAAAGATTGTTGTAGTTTACTTCGCCCTTTTCAATTAGAAAAGTACGTTTAAATAATTGATGGTTGGCGTTGTCTGGGCTGGGGTCTAAGGTATTAGAAGCCAATATTTCTATCGGTAATTCGCCATCATCTAGAGTGATGTAATCAAAGAATTCGAATACGCGTTTATCTGAAACAGAGCGTAATTCAGTATTGGCGAAGCCGCCGCCCATTGCTACTTTAATGTGCGAATATTGTTCTTTAATGAATTGCGCACACTTAAATCCACTGTAAAGGTTACCAGGGAAAGGAATGGAGAAACAAACCAATTTGGGTTGTAATTCCTCAATTCTGGCTTCTATTAGCTGCAGGCTGATTTGGTCAATGAAAGTGGGGGCATATTGTAGCTCTTCGTACAACTCATCAAAAGAGTTGGCAGAGCGTCCTAAGCGTTCGGCATATCTACTGAATCCGAAATGTTCGTCTACACATTCTACAATAAAATCAGAGATGTCCTCAAGGAATAGCGTAGCTAAGTGCTTGGCTTTATCTTGATGTCCCATATTGCCGAAAGCCCATTCCAGTTCTTCCAGTTGAGCGAAACGCGAGGCTTGGGGTAAAAAATTATGACTACAAATAAGACGAGCTAAAGTAGGATTGTTTCCTTGTAAGAATCGGATAACAGCCTCTATTTTTTGGATGTATTCCGCTCTTAGCGAAAAAATGCGGTGGGCATTCTCTGATTGTATTTGCTCTAGCTCGTCCGCCAAATCGAACATAGCTTTCAGACCTGCGGAGGAAAATAGCTCTAATATTACTTCGATACCCAGATCTATTTGATAAGAGCTGATCCCCTTAGTGTTCAGAAAACCCTTTAGATAGGCTGTTGCGGGGTAGGGGGTATTCAATTGGGTAAATGGCGGTGTGATGAGTAGTAGATCTACCATTCGCTCTCTTTGGGGTATTTTGGTTTTTGGGTTTTATTTCCCTTTTGTTCGCCTTGGGTGGTTTCGATATATAATGCTTCTACTTTAGCTCTGGCCCAAGGTGTTTTACGCAAGAACTTCAAACTAGACTTAACAGAAGGGTCGAATTTAAAACATCGAATGTCGATCATTTCCCCTAGTGTTTCCCAGCCGTAATGCTCATGAAGAAGGCTAACTATATCAGCTAATTTCACCCCATGCAATGGGTTGTTCGGTTGCTGTTGCATAGACCTTATCGTTTTTTTCTTTTGTTATTCTGTCGCTTATCCCCTCGTGTTTTTGGTTTTTTGTACTTCTTCTTGATTTCCCGTTTGAATTTACTGCCTAGGTTCACTTTTTTATTTTTGGTTTTTTTCTCGTGAAAGGCAGCACCAGAAGGCGCATTTTTGGCTTCGTTGTTCAGGTTTTTCTGTCTTACCTTTTCGCGTTCTTCGGGTATTAATTCTCTATTGATCTCAACCACTTCAGGAAATTCCACTTCAGGAATTTGGTAGTCCATCAATTGTTCTATTTTTTCTTTTGAGCCTATTTCTTTTTGGGTATAAAAAAGAATCGATTGGCCTTCTTGCTCTGCTCTACCCGTTCTTCCGATACGGTGCATATAGTTTTCAGGATAGATCGGAGTGTCAAAATTGATGACATGGCTGATTTGATCTAAATCTAAGCCTCTTGCCATTACATCTGTGGTCAGTAAAATTCTATTGCTTCCCTCATCAAACTGTTTGATGGAGCGATTTCTGTAGTTCTGTGATTTATTGTTGTGTACCACTCCTGTCTCTAAGCCCAGATCATCTTCAATATAATGATACAGCCGATCAACCTTTCTTTTACTGGATAAGAAAACAAGTACTTTCTTAAAGTTTGTTTTATCTCTAAGTAAATGGAGTAAGAGGTTGGCCTTTGTATGAAAGTTATGAACCGGATAGCAAGACTGAGCGATATTATCTAAGGGGGTACCACTTACCGCGATAGCGATTTTTTCAGGTGCTATAAAGAAATCATCAATAAGGTCTTCCACTTCTTGTGTCATGGTCGCGGAGAACATGATGTTCTGCCTTTTCACAGGAAGCACATCAAAGATATTAGTGAGTTGGAACCGGAATCCCATATCCAACATGATGTCTACTTCGTCAATGATCAGCTTTTTGATGGCTTTTAACTTCAAGTCGCCACTGATCACCAGGTCATAAAGTCTACCCGGAGTAGCAACTAAGATGTCCATACCTTCTGCCACTGCCCTTTTCTGTGTATTGATGTTCGTACCGCCATAGATGCCCAATAGGCGGGTGTTCATGTATTTCGTATATGCGCTCAGCTTATCAACTGCTTGAATGACAAGTTCTCTAGTGGGCACAAGAATGAGTATTCTAGGTGCAGGTGAATTAGTGAATTTGAGATCCTGGAGTACTGGTAAACAAAAGGCAAGAGTTTTACCCGTACCCGTTTGTGAAATTCCCACAACATTTCTTCCTGAGCGGATCAAAGGATAGGCCTGCTCCTGTATAGGAGTAGGGTTTGTAAAGCCTAAATCCTGAATGGCGTTTTGAAGCGCCTTACCGATATTTAAATCTTGAAAACTTCGCATAAATGCTTTAAATGAACATGCAAAAATACACCGAATGTACTTACTGTACACATAAGTCAACTATTCCTACTAAATTAGTGGGCTATATTGCTTTGAGAACAGTGATATTATACTGTCCTATATGTAGAAACTCAAATCATATCATTGACACGTATTGTTTACATATTAAATATCTGCTTTTTTTGCTTTGTCTTCTGCTTTGTACATATCGATGCTGTTGCGAATGAAAAAGTAGATTCTCTGATAAAGGTTTTTGATGAAAAGAAGCGGTCTACGCCAAAATCAGCATACAAGCATGCTATAGACATATCGGATTATTATTATAGGAAAGATGCGGCAAAAGCATTGGAATGGGTATATAAAGCGAACGAACTGGTATTGCAATATGGAAGTATTCACGAACAAATAGAGCTTAAAATTCTTATTGCGGTCTATCAATTTAATAATCATCAATACGGTAAATCCGTAAAAACAGCAGAAATTGCCGATAACTTACTCCTTTCGAACCCGCATGACAGCCTTAGAATGGCTTTGCTATACAGATTGGCAGAAGGTTATGAATATACCGGACGACCAGAGCAAGGGATGGAAACCTATAAGATGTGCTATGATTTAGCAGAGAAGCTAAATGATAAATACATGCTCGGTAACTTGGATATCAAGCTGGGTAATATCAATAAGGTAAGTGATGAGTTTTGGAGAGCTATTTCTTACTATAAAAAAGCCAGAGCTCGCTTTGATATGAACCATCCTAAAGAGTACATTACCTTTCATAAGGTCAATTATGATTTAATGCGACTTATGGTTACTCAAATTGAAGTCTCTTCTCCAGCAGAAAGGAATCAGCTTTGTGATAGTTTAAGCATTTATGAAGAAGCTTTTGGTAAAATGAGTAATGGTAGATTTGATTTTGATTTGTACGGAGATTTAGGGTTAAGGTGCATATTATTAAATAACGATCAGGCTGAAGTAAATGCTATTCCTTTATTGACCGTTCAAGAGATAAAAGACAATACAGGAAGCTTTCAATCCTTTTTCGGGCGATATGTATTGTTCGGGCAAATCGCGATCAAACAGAACGAATTAGACTTGGCTAAGAACTATATAGATGCCGTTTGGAAAGAAGCGGAAACAGCGGATAATATGGTGATGAAAATTTCTGCTTTGGAGATGGAACAGGAAATTTTTACAATAAAAAAAGACTATAAGCAGCTAACAGAGACATTGTCTCAACTTTATGATTTAAGAAGTAAGTTGTTCAATAGCAAGCGGATGTCTAGTGTGGATAAGTTTGAAAGTAAGTTAGAAAAGGAGTTGATCGCCAAAGAGAAGCAGTTTGAAATTGATTTGATCAATAAAGACAAGGAGAATTTAGCGACAAGAAACTTTTACTTTAGCATTAGTTCGATCGGTTTTGCTTTTCTGAGTTTGTACGCAGGAATATTTTTCTATATAGCCCAAAGAAGATACAAGATCATAAGAAAACAAAATGAGCAATTAGAGCAGCTTAATATAACGAAGGATCACATATTCGCGATCATTGGTCACGACCTTAGAAAGCCGGCTTTATCTTTTAGAGGCATTACAAAAAAAGTGAACTACTTGATTGATAAGGGCGAACTGAATACGCTGAAACGCTTAGGGCAGCACATTGAAAAAGACGCCTTTGCATTGAACCGTCTTACAGATAACTTATTGAGTTGGGCTTTAACAGAAAAGGATGTGCTACCGCATCATCCTAGGACTGTTGATCTGGCTGAAGTAGTCGAAGATACACTAGCCGTTTTAAGAGGAATGGCTAAGGATAAATCCATCAAACTTCGCTCCGATATTGATACTGAGCTTCCTGCTTTGGTAGATCCTAATGCTATACGGACTATTGTGCTGAATATTTTGGATAATGCCATTAAATACACTGAAAGAGAGGGTGATATTTGGGTGACGGGAAGTAATAAAAACGAATCGGCTTCCATTACCATTTCAGATAATGGGGTAGGGATAACAGCAGAAAAGCTAACACACTTATTTGATTTAAAAAAGGGTAAAAGTGAAGATGGTACATCTGGTGAAAAAGGGACGGGGCTGGGCTTGCATTTGGTCAAAGAATTGGTCAAAATTAACAATGGATCTATCAAGGTGAAAAGTGAACTAGGGAAAGGGAGCCACTTTGAGTTGACTTTTCCTATTCGTTAATAACAAAAGCCTTTGCGAAAACGGACCTATTATCATTTATGCCTGTCAAATGAAGGATGTAGCCCCCGCTTGGAAATTGATGTAATGCTAATGATAAACCTTCTGCAGTTATTGTTTGCCTTTTTTGAATAACCGCTTGCCCTAATGTATTATAGACTGTTAGGTGCAAATCTTGCGTTGATGTGGATAGAGGATGTATGAGCAATCGCCCTTCGTGTACAGTGATGCGAAAAGGAGCTTCTTGCGTTAAATGCTCATTTTGTATCGATGCGGGAAAACAGCCACCGATCATGTTTTCGTCCATCCAATCCAGCCGATCGGCTAGGAAAGTTTTAAGGAAGTTGATCTCATCTGGATAGTTGCCGTAAACGAAGGCGTTGCCCCAGACGTATTCTCCCATTACTGGCCAGCGGGTGAAATTACGAGTAACGGCTCCTGAACTGAGTAAGGTATCTGCTTTTGCGTCAATGAAAGCGTAGAGGCTATCTTGATGAAAAGGACCATTTCTCAACTCTTGCCACCTGCAATTGGCAGTATTGGCAAATACTTCATCTTGGAACATTTTACCCCACCAAAAAGGATTACCGACATCACAGTTGGTCTCATACATCCAGCCAGTAGCATCATAGCAATTGCAAAACTCACAATTACCGGCACTCAAATTAAAATCCCATAGTGGGCCAGCTTTGATGAGTCCGCCGGCCGTTACTTTTTCTTTGTACATATAGGTACTGAAACGATAAGCGTCCAGATTTTTCATGAGTTCGCTGATCAGGAAGTGATCTACGAAAGATGCTAAGTCTATGTATTCATCGTAGCGTTTGCCACCATAGGTATCGTCTGGTGTTTGCATAGCCCACTCAAAGCTATCGACATAGGCTTGTAGGTAATCTTCTTGTTGGGGGGTGATCACGCTGGCTCTTGGGTAAACATATTGGAAATGAAGTTTTTGCCCAGGATTATTGATCATATCGAATAAAGAGTACCAGTCTGGCTCGTCTTTATCTATTTTGAAGATGTACCCGCCTGTTACTTCTATACCATCATTATCTTCCTCGTCTAATTCATTGATGTTTACGCGCTCTTCGTCCTTTTTGATGCGTTCCATGATGACATACACCCCTTCGTAAAAACCGTCGATCTCTAATTCGACCAAACGGGTTCTAGATGCGTATTGTCCTGCGCTTTCACCCAAGTGCATGGCGAGTACATTGCGCAAGAGTGTTTTGTCTCCATAAGGACCGTGCAATACCCAATCTTCTTCTGCTGGGAAGTTGAGGAAACTGACATCGGTATCTTCACCGAATTCATCTTTGGTTTCTATGGAGAAATTGTTTTTTGGGAAAAGGTAAAGCGAAGATTGACCTCGTCTATTGATTTCTACGGATTGGCTGATGATGTTGGCTTGGTCTGTACTATAATTCAATGGAGCGTCGCTATCGTGGATGATGCCCATGGTGGCGAAAATGGGTTCTTCGGCGGGAATGTACTGACCGTGGGTATTGATGCTCAAAATGGGCAAGGAAGTAAAAAAGGTGGTCATAGGAAACCAAGTGGGTAAGTCGGAATAATCATCGCTATTGTCATTGATGGCAAAAGATAACCAATAGGCACTGCTGAGGTCGCTACTGCCCGCACTGACGTTATGTGTTTGAATAGCGAGCACATTTTCTCCTTCGACCAATGCTGATTGCAAAGTGCTTTTTGGGATGATGAAGGGAATTGGCTGTCCGCCACTATAGAGCAGGGCTTCATGGTTTTCTATAGCCAGTGTGTTGAAAGCGGGAATAGCACCGGCTACATTATAGCGAGCGATTTCTTGTCCGTTCAAAAAAGCGACAAAGCCATCATCAAAATCGGCATGTAATAGGGCGGATTCGATTTTTGAGGTGTCTGTTACGTTAAAGGTTTTGCGCATATTGAGGGAAGTACAGCTAGAAATGATGGTATTGTCATCTCCATCTCCATAGCCGATGCCGCCCGGGCCAGTGCTCCAACTGCTGTCGTCAAAACCTAGGGCGCGCCAAGTGAAGGAGACGCTGCTACTGCCTATTTTGTATTTCCATTCTTCTTCTGCGTGTATGACGGTCTCCCAATGGTGTACTTGTTGTGCCATTGATGGATTGCTGAATGCGCAGCAATATGCGAATATCGTAGTATAGAAAAGGAATTTTAAACAAGTTCGGATAGACATGATCGAGTTGTGTCGTGTTTGAGTAGTTCCTGTGCGAGGGATAGGAGTGGTATTGGGTGCTTTGTATGCGCCCTGAAGCC
>JAHDGT010000066.1 GCA_020631675.1 Bacteroidota bacterium | reverse complement strand
CAGGCGCACTCACTCGCCATGCAGCACACTTAATACCACTCCTATCCCTCGCACACATCAATGTGATAATTCCCAATTTGAAAATTTGAAAATGTTTGTCTCCAGAAAACATCATTTTCAAATCATATCCTCATCAGCACACTAAATAATGAAACAGCTCAACAACATACTGCTCCTCACCCTATACTTCCTACTGTGCCATTCTCTCAAAGCACAAGAAGACAACTACGTTCAAATAGGAGCTTGGCTAGGTGCGGCCAATTATCAAGGAGATCTGGTAAGCGGATACCTCGTCCTACAAGAAACCAAACCCGCATTCGGAATTTATGGGCAGATTCCAGTTATAGGGCCAATAGACATTAGAGCCAGTCTAAGTAGTGCTTGGGTCGGAGGAAATGACAAATACAGTGATGATCCATTAAAACTGAAAAGAAATCTCAGCTTCCGGTCTAACATCATCGAAGCAAGCGGACAATTGGTGCTTCGACTGAAAAAAGCGGATGCTGCTTGGGTGCCTTATCTCTACGGGGGAGCGGCCATCATACGTTTTAATCCAAAAGCTAAATATGAGGGGCAATGGCATGCTCTGCGACCACTAGGCACAGAAGGGCAAGGATTGACCAATGAAAACCCGCTCTATAATCTATCAGATATAGCCATCCCCTTCGGAGGAGGCATACAATTGAAATGGAGAGACAATTGGTATATTGGTATTGAGCTGGGCTACAGAAAAACCTTCACGGATTACTTAGATGATGTCAGTACTGTATACCACAGCCATCAAGATCTATTAGAAAAGAGAGGCGAGTTAGCGGCCGCCTTAGCAGACCGCTCCATAGAGTACACCAATGATGCTGAAGAATTATTCTTAGCAGGAAATGAAAGGGGCAATGCCGAATACGGCGATAATTATTTACAAGGAGGCATCACCCTTAGTCGTCTTTTACAACCCATTACACAGCGCGGCAAAAGAGGCTCAGGCTGTCCTACTTTTTAACTCGCTCACCTGCTCCGTGTAACAACATCGCTTTAATGAAACCATTGAGGTCACCATTCATAACAGCATCAACTTGGTTGGTTTCATATTGCGTACGTACGTCCTTTATCAACTTATAAGGCTGCATCACATAATTGCGCACCTGCGAACCCCACTCGATATTGCGTTTCGAGCCTTCCAATTCTTGCTTGGCCGCATTTCTTTTTTGCAGCTCCATTTCGTACAAGCGCGACTTTAACATCTGCAAAGCAATATCCCGGTTACTGTGCTGGGAGCGTTCTTTCTGGCACTCCACAACAATTCCCGAAGGCGCGTGTCGCACCCGTACCGCTGTCTCTACCTTGTTCACATTCTGCCCGCCCGCACCACTGGCGCGATAAGTATCCCAAGAAAGGTCCGCAGGATTGATATCGATCTCGATCGTATCATCTACCATCGGGTAAACGAATACGGATGAGAAAGAAGTCTGGCGTTTCCCTTGTGCATTAAAAGGGGAAATACGCACTAAACGATGTACCCCACTCTCTCCTTTCAGGTATCCGTATGCGAAGTCGCCACTGAACTCCAAACTCACGGATTTGATACCCGCCACATCCCCATCTTGAAGATCCAGCTCTTTCACCTTAAATCCGTTCTTTTCACCCCACATGATGTACATACGCATCAGCATAGACGACCAGTCGCAGCTTTCCGTACCCCCTGCACCCGCATTAATGGTCAGTACCGCATTTAGTTGATCTTCCTCCCCATTCAAAGTCGCACGCATTTCCACATCCTCCACTTTGTCAAAAGCCACTTTGTATTGTGCGCTCACCTCCTCGTTTTCCGCCTCGCCCATTTGCGCGAACTCGTGAAGTACCACCAAATCCTCTATCGCTTCTTCCGTATCGCGATATAATTCAACCCAGAACTTATTGGTCTTGATCCCTTTCAGGGTTATCTCTGCTTTTTTGGGTTCATTCCAAAAATCAGGATCCGCGGACATGATCTCATCGGTTCTAATTCGCTCTTCTCGTTCAGCTACGTCAAAGATAGTGCTTTAACATAGCCAACCTTTCCTTGAGCGTCTTGAGTTGTTCACTCGTCATCTTTTTATATTTATGATGGACACCAGAATGATTTCCTATGTGATTAAGAGAGTTTCCTCTTCAAAAATCGGTTCGCGAAGGTACAAACATTGAAGTAGATTAAGGCTTGCTTAAGCTACTTCAATGTCAAATACCGCACATTGCTTTATATTTGTGTTTACACCACTTCTTCATAATAAAGTATTGCCCATGTCTTTGGATGACAAAACCCCCGCTATTGACGCTCAGGACCCGCAAGCTCCCTTGTCTGAACAGAAAGAGGAACAACAGCAGGAAGAACGACCAAAGCTAAGTATGGCGGAAAGAGATCGGGTATTCATGGATGAGTTCTATCCTCATGCAGATGCCTTGTTCAACTTTGCTTACCACCTTACTTACAACAGCGCTAATGCGGAAGATTTAGTACAAGAAGCTTTCTCAAAAGCTTATCGTTCAATAGAATCTTATCGTCAGGGAACCAATGCGAAGGCATGGTTGTTTAAAATCCTGAAGAACGCATTCATTAACGACTATCGCAAAAAGTCAAAACGCCCTACACAGGTAGACTACGAGGATATTCGTGCACAAGATGCGGTCGATTCCAGCTACGTACAGTCGCCTGACCTACGCCATGAAATTTTTCAAGGCATGTTAGGTGACGAGGTGTCCAATGCCTTGAACGAGTTACCAGATGATTTCAAAACAGTAGTACTACTGTGCGATATTGAAGGTTTCACCTACGAGGAAATGGCTAAGATCATAGACATTCCTATAGGAACCGTTCGTTCTCGTATACACAGAGCGCGTAAACAATTGGCGGAAAAGCTACAGGCTTATGCCAATGATAAAGGCTTTGGCAAAAAGAAAAAAGAGTAAGCTTATTGGTTATTGTATAATGACCAAAGACGCATCCTTGCGTCTATATACCGACGCAAGGGACAGACAGACCCTCAACATTTTTTTAGATAGTAATACAGTTTTGCGATTTATAGATATTCAAATCTAAACCTTCATAGTCCGCGAACTGTCCAACTAAGTAAACCAATAATTCTAATTTCATCATGATCAGAGATTCGTTCAACCAGAAGAATACCGGCAAAGGCAATTTACGACCGGTCAATTTCGACCCCGCAGGCGTCAATGACGATCGTTTTAGCGAACAGTCAAATCTTAGTGCTCAAGGTCGCGTACCAGAAATGTCCCTCCAAGAATTTTTACACAGCAAGTTACCTCGTAAATCTTGTTCTGAGTCTCTCCTGAAATCTATCCGCCACAATATCGAAGGCTTCAAACATATCCGCTAATTCCCCAAAGCGGTAGTTTCACAACTATACAACACAACATTCTTTTACACTTTTCGGACCGCCTGTTTTCAGGTCCGCGGCCTTGTTATGGCTGTAATTGTCCAAATCGTGTAAATAGCATAGGCGCATTGTCGGTCATTACCGATAATGCGCCTATGCTATTTGTCAGCAAACTGATAGTACAAATCGGTCAAATAGTCCACTTTTGAAAAAATGACTGTCAAAATGCGTTGATTTCGAGTTCGGTTTCATATTTGAGGTCATATAATCATACTTAAGTACCCGATTATAGTACTTATCCCATACCATGAGCATATCCTATCGCATATCGATTTTCGTTTTCTTGCTGTGCGGAGCATTATCATTAGCTTGTTTTCGTACACAACCAAAAGTGGAATCAGATGCGAAGCCTGTAACCCACGAGCTATTCGATAAGCTATTGAATAAGTATGTGAACGCGGAGAATGGGCTGGTCAATTATCAAGGCTTGGTAAAAGATCGTCCTTTATTGGATCAATACTTGGCGTTGCTGAGCGGTCACCATCCCAATGATGCGCATTGGACGAAAGTGGAACAACAAGTCTATTGGATGAATGCCTATAATGCATTCACCCTCCAAGTTGTTTTAGATCATTATCCAGTGGAGAGCATTAAAGATGTGGCAGGTAAAATACCCTTTATCAACTCTGTTTGGGACTTGAAGTTCATTGAGATCGAAGGTCATACCTACGATCTTAATAATATCGAACACAACATACTAAGGCAGCAGTTTGATGACCCAAGGGTTCATTTCGGTCTTAATTGTGCGTCTTATAGTTGTCCGCCTTTACTGACAGAAGCATTCACCGTAGAAAAGATGGACGAACAGCTGGACCGTGCTGCTCGTGCTTTTCTGGCGGATGATAAGCGGAATATCATTCAATCAAAGGATGCCATTCAGCTTTCTAAGATTTTCAGTTGGTATAAAGGAGATTTCACAAAAGAAGGAACACTGATCGATTATCTTAATCAATTCGCGGCTATCCGCCTAGAAGAAGATGCGAAGATCGATTTTTTAGACTATAATTGGTCATTGAACGAAGACACCAAATAAGTGTAACATTCATTGACCACTTGATTTTCAGTTACTTAACTAAAAATCATCCGCTTTTTTCGTTCAAGCTGATCATCTGTCGACTAGCGAAAAGGCACTAAATGCCCCCTATAAAATAGGCTGATAACAAAACGTGATTTTAGTTAACGTTTTTTAACCGCAAAAAAGTTCCCTGATGGAACTTATTTAGATTCAGTCTACGTTATGCTTAATAACAGTTAGGCCTTCACCAGCCAAATTGTTCTTTCATTCATTCAGAATCGCATGGTTTTCGAACCATCTGATTCCACCTTAAAACACAAGGCTATTATGGCGAACTTCAAAGATAAAGCGGAATTCGATCGAGCAGTTATTGAATTGCGTAGCGCCATCAAGCCATACGCTGTCAAATTAACGCAGAACACGCACGACGCGGAAGACTTAGTGCAGGAAACCATGCTCAAGGCTTTCAAAAATCGTGATAAATACCGCAAAGACACCAACCTGAAAGCCTGGTTAGTGGTGATCATGCGTAATTTGTTCATCAATGGTTACAGAAAGCGCTCTAAACGTAGAGTCATTCACGACAATACCCCGAATAACTATATCATCAGCTCTAACAATAAGGAAGACAACAAAGCACTTCCGAATCTGATGTTCGATGATATTTACAAAATGGTCATGTCCATACCCGAAACCTTAAGTCGTCCACTGATGATGATGTACGAAGGTTTCAAGTATCAAGAAATCGCTGATGCGACTGGCGTGCCATTGGGTACGGTTAAGAGTCGTATACACTTAGCCAGACAAAGGCTGAGCGAACAGTTGGTGGGTTATAGACGAGGTCAGCTCTAATAAGATAAGGCTTCAAGCCATCTCGAATTGAAAAAGCGGCATAGGAATTTAGATTCCTATGCCGCTTTTTTTCTTGCAGCAGCAGCTTCATTTTCAAATAATTAACATTGAAATAACTTGTTAAGATTGGTCAGTAGCCATCCTCCTGCTTACATTAATGGTTTAATTTTTCTCTTTCATTGCTTAAATACAAGCGCATGTTGTTATCAATGACCGGCTTCGGCAAAGCTTCTGCCACATACAAAGAATATGTGCTGGAGGTGGAGGTACGCTCTTTGAATAGCAAGCATTTAGACTTCTACTTCAAGTTGCCCCAAAAGTACAGAAGTAAAGAGATCGCTTTGCGCAAAGCAATGGGGGGGCGTTTGTTTAGAGGGAAAGTTGATTTGCAGATCAATTTAGATGGCAATATAGATCAGGGCTTCACCATCAATTTAGCAGCGGTTAAACGCTATGTGGAGGATCTGAAATCACTTTGTACCGAAATTGGTATTGCCGAGGATCAAGCATTGAGCGCAGCAATGCGCATACCCGATGCGACCCGTCCGGCCAGGGATAACATCAAAGAAGAGGAATGGCAGCTTATTGAAACTACTGTTGACAAAGCAATAGACGCATTGGTAGCATTCCGATTACAAGAGGGCAAAGCCATGTCGGATGATCTGATGAAACGTAAACATAGTATTCTAAGTGCCTTAAAAGAGATAGAAGAAAAAGCACCAGAAAGGATCGAACGTATAAAAACGCGTTTGAGAACACAACTCCGGGAAACGATCGGTATGGACAAGGTGGATGAAAATCGCTTTGAACAAGAATTGATCTATTATCTGGAAAAAATAGACATCAACGAAGAAATTGTTCGTTTGCGCAATCACTGTGACTATTTTGAAAAGATCCTATCCAACTCGAATAATATGAAGGGCAAGCAATTGGGTTTTGTAGCTCAAGAGATGGGACGAGAGATCAATACCATTGGCTCAAAAGCGAATAGTGCTGCGATTCAAGTACATGTCATTCGGATGAAGGACGATCTTGAAAAAATCAAAGAACAGGTCTTGAATGTTGTTTAATAAACCATTTTAACTCTTTCTGAGTTGTAGATATATAACATGGTGTGACGCCATGTATTCAACGTAACCAATCATTTACCATCATGTCAGCTATTCAATTAGGCAAACTAGTGATCTTCGCGGCTCCTTCGGGTGCTGGGAAAACCACCTTGGTGCGCCATCTCCTACAAAGCTTACCAGAAGACTTTGCTTTCTCTGTTTCTGCCACTACGAGAGCACAAAGGGAACATGAAGTAGATGGAGAAGACTACTACTTTTTAAGCAGAGAAAGTTTTAATGAAAAGCTAGCCGCCGGAGCGTTTTTAGAGTGGCAAGAAGTATACGACGGCAATTATTATGGCACCTTACGTTCAGAGGTAGATCGCATTTTGCTATCTGGCAAAAATGTTCTTTTTGATGTGGACGTGGTTGGTGCACTGAACATCAAAAAGGAATACGGCGATCAAGCACTAACGGTATTTGTTCAGCCTCCCTCTGTTGACCATTTAAGACAAAGACTTAGCAAACGGGGCACAGAGAATGAGGAAACGCTCAATACTCGACTGGCCAAGGCAGAACAAGAGCTGGCTTATGCCGAAAAGTTTGACACCATAGTAATTAATGACGATATTGAAATCGCTAAGGTAGATGCCGTGAATACGGTTCGGCCTTTTTTACACTCTGAGCTGGTCTTGGTATGATCATGGTTTTGTAGGGGAGCAGCTCTCTATATAAGAAACAAAAAGGGTGGTTCGATATCGAACCACCCTTTTTGTTTTTTTAGAAGAAATGCGTTTTGTAAGGATAACGCACCTGGTATTGATCGGATACCACTTCTGTCAATATCTCTCTAAAGCGATTGACGTTTTCTTTCTCTAATGCGGAAATAAATACGCACTTACCTTCTGTTCTGGTTTCCCATTTTTTAATGAGTTCTTCTTCGATCTCGGTTTTCACTTCTTGTTCTAAGAATTCATCGAAATAGGAAGCTCTGTAGGCATCCATTTTATTGAACACCATGTACACAGGCTTTCTGTCTCCTTCTGGAAGGATCTCTTTGAGCGTACGATCCACAACAGCGACCTGATCCTCAAAATGAGCATGAGAGATGTCGACCACATGCAGCAGTACATCTGCCTCCCGTACTTCATCTAGTGTAGATTTAAAACTCTCGATCAAGCTGTGTGGCAGTTTACGAATGAACCCAACTGTATCAGATAGCAAGAAAGGCATGCGATTGAGTACTACTTTTCTGACGGTTGTATCTAGCGTTGCGAAGAGCTTGTCTTCGGCGAAGACCTCGCTTTTGCTGAGTAGGTTCATGATGGTGCTCTTACCTACATTGGTATAGCCCACCAAGGCCACACGGATCAGCTCCCCTCTGCGCTTGCGCATGGTTTGCTGCTGGCGGTCGATCTTTTTCAACTGCTCTTTGAGCAGGCTGATGCGGTAGTTCACGATACGGCGATCCGTCTCGATCTCTTGCTCACCCGGACCACGCATACCGATACCCCCTCGCTGACGCTCTAAGTGCGTCCACAGACCTTTCAGGCGGGGCAATAGGTATTGCATTTGTGCCAGCTCTACTTGTGCTTTGGCTTGAGCAGTTCTCGCCCTACTTGCGAAGATGTCTAGAATGAGGAAGCTGCGGTCTACGACTTTGCATTTCAACTCTTCTTCGAGTATGGCTTGCTGCTTGGGTGATAAGTCGTCATCAAAGATGACGATGTCTATTTCTTTTACTTCAGCATATTCTCTGATCTCTTCCAATTTACCTTTACCTACGAAGGTGCGGGAATTGGGGTGTGGTAATTTTTGTTTGTACACTTTGTGTACCTCGGCACCCGCGGTTTTGGCGAGGAATGCCAATTCGTCTAAGTACTCGTCTAACTGGTCTTCTGTTTGTTTGGGTGTGACCAAGCCGACCAATACGGCGCGTTCTAATTGTCCGTCATTGCGTTTGGTGATGGACTGTTGTACTAAATCTTTCAAATTACGGATTGAATGGTTCTGCTATACAAAGGTAGGGTATAGCGGCGACTGTGGGGATAACGTGGATTGGGGAGGAATGGTTCCCATTAAGATAATTTGAAAATTTGTCAATGAGGCAATTTGAAAATTTCGGCATTGACTTTACGATGGACTTACGTCCGTCGCTATGTTGTGCCGTCCCGTTGGGACTCTTTATCATTTTCCGTGCGAGGGATAGGAGTGGAAATGAGGGGGCTAAGGAGCGCACTGAGCGGCGGGCTAAAAAGGCGGCCCAGAGGTAGCCATTTTTAGCCCTGCCAGCGAAGCAGCGAACAGCCCCCGAATTGGAATGGATAGCCCGGTGGACGCAGTGGAAAGCTGGCGCTTTCTTAGACCCGAGACATGAGACTCGAGACATGAGATTTCTGCTGTATGCCGAATCTTTAGCCGCTGGCTGGCGCCAGCTTTGCATTGCGGGCACGCACCATAAGCAATAAAAAAATCAGAAATAGGTAATGTAGTGAATAGCCTTTCCATTAGCCCGAACTAGTTATTATCTTCGCGGGCATTATGGCAACACAAACACAAGCGGAGACCTTTAAGAAGTTGGTTTCCCACTGCAAGGAATACGGATATATTTTCCAATCGAGTGAGATCTATGATGGCTTGAGCGCCTCTTATGACTATGGTCCTTATGGGGTGTTATTGAAGAATAACATCAAGGAGTATTGGTGGAAGAGCATGGTGCAAATGCACGAGAATATCGTGGGTTTGGACGCGGCTATTTTGATGCACCCGAAGGTTTGGAAGGCGTCTGGTCATGTGGACGCGTTCAATGATCCGATGATCGATAATAAGGATTCTAAGAAGCGTTACCGCGCTGATACTTTGATCGAGGAGCATATGGAGAAGATCCTCGCGAAGGCGGACAAGGAGGTGAAGAAGGCGAAGAAGCGTTTCGGGGATAGTTTTGATGAAAAGATGTTCCGCGAGACGAACCCACGGGTGCAGAAGTACGTGGGGCAGGCGGCGGCGATCAATGATCGTTTTAACGCAGCGATGAACGCGGGCGACCTAGCGGCGATGAAGCAGCTGATCGAGGATGAGGGCATTGTTTGTCCGGATAGTGGTTCGCGCAATTGGACGGATGTTCGTCAGTTCAATTTGATGTTCGGGATGCAGTTCGGGGCTTTGGCGAGTGATGCGGAGGACAGCACGGTGTACTTGAGACCGGAGACGGCGCAGGGTATTTTCGTGAATTTCTTGAACGGGCAGAAGACGACCCGTCAGAAATTGCCTTTTGGTATCGCGCAGATCGGTAAAGCGTTCAGAAATGAGATCGTGGCGCGTCAGTTCATTTTCAGAATGCGGGAGTTCGAGCAGATGGAGATGCAGTTTTTCGTGCGTCCTGGTGAGGAAATGAAGTGGTACGACTACTGGAAAAATAAGCGCATGCAGTGGCATGAGGCAATCCATCCTTCAAGCAAATTGCGTTTCCACGACCATGAGAAGTTGGCGCATTATGCGAATGCGGCGGTGGATGTGGAGTTCGAGTTTCCTTTTGGCTTTAGAGAGTTGGAGGGGATTCACTCGCGAACGGATTTTGACTTGACGGAGCATCAGAAATTATCTGGCAAGAAGTTGCAGTACTTTGATCCGGAACTGAAGGAGAGTTATGTGCCTTATGTGGTAGAGACTTCTATTGGTTTGGATCGTATGTTCTTGGCTGCGTTGACCAATGCCTTGCAAGATGAGGAGGTGCCTAATGCGAAGGGCGGTATGGATACGCGTGTGGTGATGAAGCTACACCCGGTACTGGCGCCTATTAAGGTGGCGGTGCTTCCGTTGGTGAAGAAGGGTGGCTTGCCTGAGGTGGCGCGCAAGATCTTTAATAGCTTGAAGATGGTGGCGCATTGCCAATATGATGAGAAAGACGCGATAGGTAGACGTTATCGTCGTCAGGACGCGATCGGTACGCCTTTCTGTGTGACAGTGGATTTTGACACCTTGGATGATAATTGTGTTACGCTTAGAGATCGTGATACTTTGGAACAGGTGCGTATTCCTATTGCCGAGTTAGAAGCGAAGATCACGGCTAAGTTGAGTTTTACGCACTTGATGGCGGAGGAGTGATTTTGTGCTTCTTTTCCATTAGCGTTAAACAAACATTATCGGACCGTTATAGTTAACTGACTCCTACTCTTCTTTGCCTTGATGCAAAGAAGCAAAAATCAAGACTGTTTTCATTTCTTAACGCTATTTCGATCCAAAAAAGCTAAAATCCAGAGACTCACCGACTACGTCAGGCTCAGACAAGTCTGGATTTCTTAACGCCTTTTTGATACGAATCTACTAAAATGAAAAAGGTCAATCCTCTTCTACTTGATTTCAATTCTTATACTATCCCCTGATTTGGATGTAATACCAAATCAGGGGATTTTTTGTGCTTGATTTTCCAAATTAAGAGCTGCATTTCCCATTATGGGAAAGTTGGCAAAGCAGTACAACTCTTTAAATAATTGATTTTCAATTACTTACCGCCCGACCTGCCCCTTGGTACAGCATTGGTAATACATAGACCGAATGCGATGATGGTTACTACTTACTTCAATCACTACACTTCAGTTACTATCGTATATCGCATTCAGCTTCCTTTGAGTTCAGACAGTGCCAAGTCGTCGGTTTTCAATAGGAAGTTTACAATACATCTCATTTTTTTTCTGGCGGCAATGTCGCGTAAGACAATGCCGCCGTATGAGAGGTAGAGATGTAAACAAAACACAGTTTAGCAAACGGGACAGAAAACGGGAAGTCTCGAAGGGAAATCTGAATAGGTCTTATAGTGTGGGTGGTGATGTTGGGGAATGACACCGCCCACCAGACCTTTTCTAAATCAAAACACAGTAACTGTTAGGTAGCCATCACAACAAGTAAATGGATATCTACAGAAGAACTAAAGTAGGTCTCATAACCGAAAGGGCGGTCTTGTCGCGTAAGATAAAACCGCCTATTGACCTATCTTTTTTAACAAAACACAGTTTAGCAACTCGGGACAGAAAACGGGAAGTCTCGAAGGGAAATCTGAATAGGTCTTATAGTGTGGGTGGTGATGTTGGGGAATGACACCGCCCACCAGACCTTTTCAAAACAAAATTCCGGAATAGGTCATTCGCGCAGGTAACGGTGTTGGGGAATGACGTTGCTTGCCGACCTATTCTTTTCTTTTTAAAGAAACAGAGCGCTCTATTCAATTGAGACGGATGGGATGGCACTCAAAAAGAAGGGCAGTGATTAAAAATCACTGCCCTTTATTTGTTTATAACTATTTAATATTCGCACCGAATAGTGCATCGGGTTCTAAACGAAGATCGCTTACCAGATATCCTATTGGGTCTTCAATAGGGAAGGCGTTCATCAGTCGCTTATTTTCGGCATCTTCGTCATCCGGCTCAGGGAAAAGGCTGACAGGCGAGTATACTTCATTGAGATAAGCCGGTAGGTATTCGTCGAAGGTGCTTCTGTCGTCTTGCCCCATGCTCTCGGCAAGCGCACTTGGCCCTTGCATGGATGATTTGACGGACAGCACATTCAGCAGCTGATCGGCTTGCTCTATATGCTTATCTACTTCTTGTACGTGATGCCCCAACAACTGCGCATGTTGTTTCAGCTCATCATTGGCTCCTTCGGCTTGTTCGTGGTTTTGGCGAACGGTATTCAACCTGCACAGATCGCTTAAATATTTCTTTTGCCCTTCAAAATCATCATTGATGTTTTTGCGCCACTCATAGGCTCGGTTGGTCACATTCATAGTGACCGCCTCGATGTCGTGCATCCATTTTCTGCGGGCGAAATAAAAACTGATCGCCACAATGATCGCCGCTACTACAAGCGTCAAAGCATAATAAGCGAAAACCTGTCCATCGGTTCTACCTGCGAAAGCTCTATTCGCCGATCCGATCCAGACCGCCAATAAAGAAAAGCCTAAAATGTAAATGAGTGCCATCTTATCCGGTCGCCCAAGTAATCTGGGGCGCAGTAGTGCCTCTTGCTCATTTTTGAAGCTCGTCCAATCAATGGCGCGCTCGCCGATGATGAACTGGTGGTTCAACTGGGTTTGTAGATCGTTCTTCGCCCGATCCAGATCTTCTAAGTGGTGCTCTAATTCCAAGGGCTTCAATTCAAGCGGCTTTTGGCTCGCCCCTTTGCGCCTGATCGAGAGCATGCCTTCCTTGAGCTTCCTACGAGCTTCGATCTGGTAATCTTCCAAGCTTTTGGTCACGCCTTCATTCCAGTCGTTCCACAATTGCAGGTCCGCATTGCGTTTGATAAAAGGGAATTCCAATGAACTGGACTGGGTAAGCGGCAGACTGCTATTGATGCTGCAATGTTCTTCATCACTGGTACTCAGTGCGACCGCTCCGGGCTGTCTGAGTATTCCTTCCAGCTTGCGTTTTTTATTGATCAAACGCACCTTATAGGCTTCCCATTTCTGGGCGATGCGCTGCTCGTCTAAGCTCATGCTGCTTAAATGGCAATTGCCGCTTCCGCCAGTGGCCAGATCCAATATGGTGGAGACACTCCTGCTAAGTAAGGTGATCAATACCGCCAATTTGATGTGGCTGCGATATTGTAGCTTATGACTCATATTGAGCCAAGACAAGCGAATCACATTAAAAGTGTTCGCATTCTCTAAAGAGTGCATGCCTACATACCTTGCGATGCTCGCCTTCAAAGCCTTTGAAGGGAGGAAAGCCGAATAACGCTGTGGATCTTCAATGATACGATCAAAATTGGTGAAGAAATCCGCCTTTATATCTTCCAGTATCTGTTCATCCACATACGGAATACCCTTGTAGCATTCGTAGCTATACCTTCCGGGTTCTAAGCAGGCTTTATGTAGTAAGCCTCGCTCAACTAAATGTCGCAATTCTTCTTTGGTATCTCTGACCTGCTCTCTTAGATCCGCAGGCAATCCTTTAAAGCCTTGGTTCACCACTACGCCCTCTCCTATTCTGGCACTGACCTTATTGCGCCAGATCATGTCTAAGGCGTTCAGCTGTTCTTCCTGTGCGAAAAATTTATTCGGCTCGCCCGCATTCGTCTTTTCAATGAAGCCTTGGGTATCTAAACGCCAAGCGTCTAGCAGTACCCCTCTTGCCGAGCTGGGGAATTTCCGGTCTTCTTGTGCATTGACGTGATCTAATACGATCAGGTGGTTGCTGATCGGGTTGATATTACCCAGCAGCGGACTGTCTAAAAACAGCTTGCGGATCTGTAGCATCCGTGCACTGATGCTGTCTTGGTAGGGCGAGCGCATATCGGGATCAATATGCGTGATGAACACCATTTGGAAACGCTTATATCGCTGATCCGAACTCAGGCGTTTGCGCACTTCCGTGATCGCCAAGTCCAAGCGTTGCGCGATGTCTCCAGAGCGTGGGAAGACCATCTCCAGTTCCCCTTCTTTGCGCAAGGGGTACAGCAGTGGCTCTGCCAGCGCCAGGCTGGGCATTTTAGGATGTAGATTGACTACGAATGTGATCATATATACAAGCTAAGTTTTTTTACCCTTAGCAGTAAGCTATTTTGGTCAAACACATCTTCGGGTAACTTAGTGTCCTTCTTTCTTTGTGGTAAAGCTATTTGTCATTCCCAAATTTTACTGACCACGAAGAACCAAGAACACAAAGAAGCACAAAGCAATTCTAAGATGCTGTATGAAATACAGTACTACCTACCGGGAAGACTAAATTCAATTAAGCTTTAGCTTCTTTTTTAAGCTGCTCCATCGCATCGTTCCAACGGCGGAAGAATGCACCTCTCGGTGCTTCGATCTGCGTTTCTTGATAAATGGTGGAACGATCCATCATATGGCGCATGAATTCGAAAGCTTCTTTCTTAGCAGCGATCTCGCGATGCGCACCGTACATACGAGTGTAGTAAGTGACCAACTCTCTGTAAAGCAGCTTCAACAATTGCTCGCTCTTATTCAACAAACCCACATCAGAGCTATCGCCCATAGGGTAACGCAAAACAAGATCTACGATATTCGATTCCTC
>JAHDGT010000065.1 GCA_020631675.1 Bacteroidota bacterium | reverse complement strand
GGGCGTGGCGTGGTTTGAACTTATTGGGCTTTGCTTTGATGGAGGTGCGGGATGAACTTAATTTAAGACATAAGACATAAGACATAAGACAGCAGAGTTTTGCGGATTCAACTATGAAAAGAATATGAGTCAAAAAGTACCTTATAGAATTGAGACGGATCGTTTGGTGATCAGGTGTAGCGAATTGACGGATGCAAATATGCTCTTGGATGCGATTACTAAGAGTCTGGATCATTTAAGACCTTGGATGCGTTGGGCGAGAAATGAGCCTGAAACACTAGACAAAAAGATTGAGTTTCTTAGAAAGACCCGCAGTGAGTTTGATGCGGACTTGGACTATACTTATCGTATTTTCAATAGGGAAGAAGATGTGATGTTGGGTTCTACTGGACTACATACTCGTGTTAAAGGAAATGCGCGTGAGATCGGTTATTGGGTGCATGCGGATCATATTAATAAGGGTATTGCTACTGAGACGGTGATGGCATTGACTAAAGTTGGCTTTGAGGTGATCGGTTTGGATCGTATTGAAATACACATTGATCCGAGAAATGAAGCGAGCTTAGCCATACCTCAAAAGTTAGGCTATCAGCTGGAGGCTACTTTGAAGAAAAGAGTTAGAGATCCTAAAGGGGAGGCAAGAGATACTATGATTTGGACCATGTTCGAGGCGGACTACAGGAATACGCCATCTAGCAAGATCGAAGTAAAGGCTTTTGATGCAATTGGTCGTTTGATGGGAGTTTCGTGACAAAAATTTGTAGTTGCCTTTCAATTGGAGTATGTTAGCTGTTCATTATTGAATGGCATGTCAAAGCGCAAAAGAAACAATTCGTCCGCTCCTGCGAATTTTTTAGTGAAATCTGATGGTTTGGAAGTGCCCTTTTCTTTTGAAAAGTTGGCGCGTTCCTTATTGAGAGCTGGTGCGACCGCTGGTATGGTGGAGCATATCATGGGGGAGGTACAGGCACAGTTGTACAATGGGATCAGCTCTAAGCGGATCTATCAGATCGCGTTCAGACTATTGAAGCGGCAGCAGGATCGATCAATAGCTGCTAGGTACAACTTAAAACGCGCCATTTTTGAAATGGGCCCCGATGGTTTGATGTTCGAGCTATATGTTGGTAGATTATTGGAAGTAATGGGTTATAAGACGGAAGTCGGTCCGATACTACAAGGGCACTGTGTGACCCATGAAGTGGATGTAGTGGCACAAAAAGGCGATGAGTTTTTATTGGTGGAATGTAAGTTCCACCAGAAGCCAGGGGTTAAATCCGGTGTACAAGTGCCTTTATATTGTCGTTCTCGATTTAATGATGTGGAGGATCTTTGGTCGATGACAGAAGCAACTAAAGGCAGGCATGTGAAGGGCTGGATCGTTACCAATACTCGCTTTAGTGATGATGCGTTGGCATATGGCTCTTGTTCAGGCATGCGCATGGTAGCTTGGGGCGAACCTGCCGAACAAAATTTAGAAGATCTGATTGAGAAGCATCGCGCATTTCCCGTTACTTGCATGACCACGCTGACGAAGGCCCAAAAGCGAAAGCTGATGGAAATGGATATTATCCTATGTTCTGAACTAATGGATCAGCAAGAGAAATTGAATTTGCTCAGAATAAAACCCGCTACTTTAAAAAGGGTAAAAAAAGAATTATTACAGCTAAATGCTGAACGTTTACGCAAGGCGACACGTTATATTTAGCCGTTTTGATGATTTTATTCTTTGTTGTGTGATTGTTTTGAGGCTATGGTGTTTTTTTAATGTAAGATTTGACTGACCACAAAGAACTAAGAACACAAAGGAGCACAAAGATTTTTGCTATAGATTGGCTCTACTTACTAAAAATCAGACAAGCATTTTTTATGTCTTATATCAGCAAAGCTTACAAGAAAGTAGAAACGCTTTATGAAGATGAGCACATCATTGTGCTGAATAAGCCTGCGGGTATATTGAGTATTCCGGATCGTTATAATCCTTATTTACCGAATCTGAAGAAATACTTGGAGTTGAAAGGACATCGACCGTATGTCTTACATCGTATTGACCGTGAAACCAGCGGACTGATTTGTTTCGCATTGAACGAGGAGGCGCATAAGGAGATGTCTAAACAGTTCAACAAACGTACGATAGATAAGTATTATCAAGCGATCATTGATGGTAAACCTATTACGGATGCTGCTGCAGTAGACTTACCCATTGGTGAGAACATGTCCGCAAGAGGTACGATGAAAGTGGATCAACGTTATGGGAAGAAAGCCTCAAGTTACTATAAGGTACTGGAGCGTTTCAACAAATTCAGTTTGGTAGAGGTGAAGATAGAAACGGGTAGAATGCATCAAATCAGGGTGCATATGAAAGCGATCGGTCACCCTTTGGCGGTAGATAGCATTTACGGTAAAAGAGATGGTTTTTATTTGTCAGAGGTAAAGGGCAGTAAACGCTATAACGTTAGAGACGGAGAAGATGAAAAACCATTGGTCTCTCGAATCACTTTACATGCTTGGCGTTTGCACTTCAACCACCCTGTCAGTGGGGAGAAGATTATGTTAGAAGCTCCTTTGATGAAGGATATGAACGCGATGCTCAAGCAATTGCGGAAGTATGATGTGTTGCGGGAGTTGTATTGATGAACTTTGATTAAATATTGTTGCGTTTTCACTGGTCATTCCGCAGTACCTATTTTAGCTCAATTTCAACTTTTTTGTGCGATCTGTTAACGACTTTGGTTACCAGAGCAAAGTATCTCTTGGGTTTCTCTTGGTTTTTGTTTTTAGTCTTACCATTGTAGCTTCCCCCACTGCTGCGTCTGATATTTATACTCCATTTGCCTTGCTCATCCTTCGTTTTCTCTACAATTCTTTCTATTCGAAAAAAGTTTCCTTCAATAATGGTCTTACCTGATCGGTCTAGGACGCCCTTTGAGTCGCCTTTCTCGAATATGTAAAAATTGTAACTCGGCTTAATGCTTTCGTAGATGATTGGTATAATGATCTCATTATTCGGGTTAATATAGCCATGTTTTCCTCTATAAGATACTTTAGACCGTCCACCTCTAAAGTATTGAGCTTTATCATATTGGATAGGAATGACAAGTTCGCCTTGTTCGTTAATGAATCCATAACGAGCATTTTTACCTACGCATATCAAGCCTTCGGAAGCATATTGTATTGAATCGAACTTCATGTCGGATAGCTTTGTTCCGTCTGAGGCATAAAGTTCTTTTAAATGGTTGTTGGTCACATAAAAGTGCTTCCCATGCCTAACGATTCCATCTTGCTCGATAGGTATAATAAGCTCATTTTTGTAGTTGATTAAACCATATTGCTCACCAATACGCACGATGATGGTCTCATCGGAAAAATGGTTACTTTCCATCTCGTCGTATATGAATGGAATAAGTATTTCTGGTGGGAAAGATTTCGTATTCGCATATCCTTCTTTTCCATTCAAATGAACTTTTGTGTAGGTTTTATCTTCAATTTCAAACGACCCTCTTCTTGTTAATGAAAAGCGTTCTGGCTGTTCTCCGTTTTTATTAATAATGAACCACTTGCCATTTTGCTTGGCAAGCGCTTTAGGGAATTTTTCGTTTTTAATTTTCCTTGGATCAGATCTTTTTGCGATGGTAAATGGCTCAAAATACTCAAAGTTAGTAGGCGAAAACTCTTGGATTAAAGGCTCAAAAAAATCATGCTGTTCTGCTTTTGAACATATCACTTTTGTACTTTTACCAATACTGATGGCATCATACTCACATGGCAAATAAGCTTTCCCGTTATTATCCACCAGTCCCCATTTTTCATCTTTGTAAACACATACCATAGCTATATCGGTCCGGCCTACAGAATCCGCAAAATAACCAATATCATCATACCATTGATTGCCAAGCTTTCTCCCTTCAAGATCGTAAATTCCCCACTTTCCATCTTGCTCTGCTACGATTCTATTCCCTACTTCATCTAGGAAAATACTTTCATACTTAAAGTCTAAAACAATCTCTTCCGCACCGGATTTATTCGCATAGATCAAACCTCTTTTTTTACTTTTATCTTCTTCTTTGAAAGCGGTATAGAAACCCCGCTCCAGTGCGTCAACTTTGTTATATACATCGGAGTTACTGCTTTTACTTTGAGCCTTGAGAGGCATTTTGAATATGGAAATGAAAATAATTGAAAATGTTAGAAATGAAATAAACTGTTTCATGGGTATTGTAATCGTTTGAATGAGTTTGTTCAGAAATACACTGCCTTGTTAGTATTCGTGATCTTATAGATCACCCAATCTCCGTATTCGGTCTGCTTGAGGTAGAACAACTGACTGAAGTTGCCGTTTCTGTTTTGCGGGTCATAAGAATCATAATTGGCGAATACTGTACTGATGCCAGCCGCTGTTTTACTTTGTTCATTAAGTTGGATGACTACCGTTTTATTAATGCCACCATAGGCATCAACTGACTTGAATTTGTCATAATCGCTCCACTTTTCTTGATCCATTAAGGCATAAGCATTCGCAAAATCACGATTGCCTAAATTCTGTAGCCAGGTAAGTACAACAGCTTCAGGAGGGGTCCAAGATTTACTGTAAATATCAAGACCACTTTGTGGTCTCGGTTTTGATTCGCTTGTCGTTGCTGGTGCTGGTGCTGGTGCTGGTGTACTTTGTTCTTGAACTGTATTTTTGTCTCTTAGGAAGGGGTCTTTGTTCGGGTCATCTTTCAGGAAAAATTGAAAAAACAGGTAGCATAAGGCCAGTAGAACCGGAATCACTAACCAAGGGCTTAATACATTAGTACGAATATCATTATCAAGAGAGTATATCTCAGGATTTGCGACGCGTTCATCTATTTGCTCGAATTTCACATCACCAGAACCATAGTAGGGTTTCGCCTCGCTTAAATCTTGACTTTCAATGGCATCCCCTGTGTTTTTGGTCAGAATGATTTCTGTATCCAACGAAGTTTCTTCATCAATTATGATCTGTTCGCTAGGAGATAAGATGGAGGTCTTACTTCCGCTGTATGGTGATTCGCTATTCTCATTTAAGCGAGACATCATGAATAAATAGGCTTCATGGATCTGCTTGAAAAGCAAAGGGTCGCCACCCTCTTTAGAAGGGTGATACAATTTAGATAAGCTAGAATAGGCTAGACGAATTTCTTCTTCGGTAGCTGATTGGTCTATGCCTAGTAGATCATGAGGTGCAAGCTTTTTCATAGAAGGATGCGTTAGTAGCTCAAATATATGACTTTAGTCGTATTGGTGTGAAAATCGGTCTGAAAGCCAACAAAACGGTACGATTTGTGCAGCGTTTTAGGTGAAAAAAGAGCACATAAGTACTTTATCACTATCTTTATACGTCTTTTATATCCCCGCTATTTTGTTTTAAACTACTTCATTCAAAGGAATTTAGGCATCTAATGCACTTTCCAACTACCCATTTGATCCTCATTAGCATTTTGTTCGGCATCTGTAGTCTGTCGAATGGCTTAGATTGCTATGCGCAGTCGGACTTTACAAAGTTTTGGGTGAGTTTTTCTGATAAGAACAATACGCCATACAGCATTGATGAACCACAAGATTTTCTGACGGAAAAAGCCATAGAGAGAAGGGCGAAGCAAAATATCGAGATTATAGAAAACGACTTGCCTGTTGATCCAGCTTATGTGGAATCCCTAAGCAGTTTAGGGGCTGAGGTTTTATATACCAGTAAGTGGTTCAATGGCTGTGCCATTAAAGTTGAAAATCAACAAATACTTGACGAGATCAATGCGTTGCCTTTTGTGCTGAGTGATGAACCCTTGTCTTTAGGCAGGAAAGTACGCCCTGCTCGTCATAAAAGCAAGTGGAGCATGGTGGATGAATTGGAGGTTTTTGGGTTTGATGAGTCGTTTGTACAAGAAGAAGGTTTTTATGGTCCTTCAGGACATCAAATGCGCATGTTGAATGGAGATTATGTACATGCGAAAGGCTATATGGGGAGTGGAATGATGATCGCCATTATGGATGTTGGTTATATTAACCTCAACGAGCTTGAAGTCTTTGACGAACATTTTAACAACAACAAGATCATAGCGACAAAAGACTTTGTGGAAGGGGATACGGATGTTTTCGGACATGGTACACATGGAACGCATGTTGCTTCGATTTTAGGAGGGAATTCTCCAGGCTTTTATGTAGGGGCTGCCCCACAAGCTTCTCTTTTATTACTAAGAACGGAAGATGGGGCGTCGGAAACGAGAATGGAAGAGTATAATTGGCTGGCAGCTGCGGAGTTCGCTGATAGCTTAGGAGTAGATGTGATCAATACATCCTTAGGCTATTCCGATTTTGATTATGAGGAAATGGATTATGAGTATGCGGATTTAGATGGCAATACGACGATCATAACTAGAGCGGCCGATATTGCCGCTGCTAAAGGGATTTTAGTAGTTGCCAGTGCGGGAAATCAAGGGAATACTCCTTGGAAAAAAATCACTGCCCCTGCAGATGGAGATAGTGTCCTTGCCGTTGGAGCGGTGGACTCATTAGGGTTTTATTCCAGTTTTAGTTCTTTAGGACCAGCTGCGGATGGGGATGTGAAACCCAATGTGACCGCACAGGGGTTTCTTACTTCTTATGTAAATAAAAATGGCGACTTAAAAATCGGGAATGGTACTTCCTATTCCGGTCCGATCGTTGCGGGTTTGGCGACTTGCTTATGGCAAGCATATCCTGATTTGACCAACATGGAGATCATGGATCTTATTGAAAGAAGTGCAACTCAGTTTTCACAGCCAGATGCTCAAAAAGGCTATGGCTTACCTGATTTTTATGCGGCCTATTTATCAGCTTCAGGCAGCTCGATCTATGAATTCGAGCAAAGAGAGAACACTACTTTTTTATATCCCAATCCATTCAGTGATGAGCTGAATCTTTACTATTTTTCGCATGAAAATGAGGATATAGAATTAATTATTCGGGATGTGTCCGGGCGTCTGATCAGCTATCAAAAATTGAGTGTAAGGGATAATACGTCGTATAAATTCAACTTGTCCAGATTGAACGTATATGACAAAGGTGTTTATTTTATACAGCTTAACAATAGTGCAGAGCAAATCGTGCTGAAGGCGATTAAGGTGAAATCGTAAATAGGGAAGTGTTGAGCTTGTTTACAGTTTTTTAATGTGATCCATCAATATATCTCTTTCACAAAATTCATTGGATTCGTTTCTTTTTAACAAGATTAGGTAGTCTTTTTTTATGTTCTTGTTGATACTAACCGCATCCGGCTTTTTTATCAATCTTTTTAGAATATTATAGTATTCCTTCCCAGGTACGTCGTTTTTAAAATAGTTGGATTGATAGCGAAATTGGTTAAGTACTTTGAAAGCAAGGGAGTATTTGTTCTCTGCTCTCAACGAAAGGATCAGTAGCTGTACGCTCGGAATGATCAATTGATTTAGAACCTCTATCGTATAGACATGATTAAAGACCAAATCGATCAATAGATGTTCTACTTCGGTATATTCTTCTTGTGAGAAATGATATAATGACAGATAATAAGTGACCCATTTTTTGCTATTCGATATATTGTCCTCAGGCTCTGTTTTAATGAATGAATGTATTTTTTGAATTTCTCGCAAATCAGCATTTTTAAAATTCGATTTAGCATGAAAACTGATATAAGCATAGCGGGAGTCCAAAAACATGTTTTGTTTGAGGTAGTTCATTTCGTTTTTATCCTTATCCACTAAATTGTAGTAATAATTGAATTCTTCAGTTTTTCCTAATTCTAAGGTGGACAAAATCAACCCGTGGTAATATCCAGAATGTAGATCTAAGTCATCACTAAGTTTACAAACGGTTTCGTAGCCTTCTTTCAAGATATGGTACATATCTTCAAAATTGCCTTTGTATTGATAAATGCTGGCGACAAGCTCCAAATAAGAGGCTATTGTATTTACATTCCCGCTTTCGAAAGGCCGAAGATCAACTTGAATATTCTTTAATTCAATTTGCTCTGCGAATTGCTCTATGCTTAATTTTTTCGTTGAATTGACAAAGTAATCATAAACAATTCCATGTATGGTTTCATAGTATTGTGCCCTAACGATATTTTTAGCAAGGCGAAAACCAGATCTATTGAGTTCGACGATTTCTGTTCCTATTTCCGAAGACTTAGTATAAATGTAAACAGCGGTGAAGCTCATCAATCTGTTCAGGTACATTTTTAATGTTTGACTCTCTATTTTGCCATCTAACTCGATGCCTTTTTTAAAAGCTTCTTCATAAAACTTCTTATGAATCAGGAACTTGATGTAATTGAGTTCTTTAAGAACTTCAAGATCATTGTCTTTTTTTAAAATTTTATTAGTGATTGTACTGATCAGCAGGTCGTGTAATTGTTTAATATATATACGAGTTTGTTTGTTACCGTATTTTGTTCTCAACTTTTTTATACCTTCTGTAGGATATTTATTTAAAATGGAATAACAGTCTAAAAGTTCTTCTTTGTTCATTTCATTAAGAGACATTACGAAATATCTCTTTTCTGATTTGGTCAACGATTTTATTAATTTTTCTATGCGCATGGACTATTGCTTGTTGTATATGCCTAATGCGTAAGTATTGCTTTAATGGTGATAAGATACTATTTTTTTTATGAACTGATTCATTAAAAAGTACCTGCACAAGGGATAGGAGTGGTATGAGGTAGCCCTTAATGCTATTGAACGGCGGTTTGGCGGGGCGGCCCAGAGGTAGCCACCGCCAAGCCTGCCAGTGAAAAGCATTAAGGGCTGCCGAATTTAACGGATAGCCCGACCCCGCAGTAAAAAGGGGCTTTGGTTATATTCTACGTTCTGTCCGTTCGGACGTTGCGCGCAACGTCAACTTTTTTGCTTTAATGGACTATTTGTCTTTAATCGCCCCCCCCTTTTTATTGCGGGGATGTGCCCGTTTGAATCCATATATTCGGTACATTCGCGTAACTGAGATCAATAAACTTTAAGAGATGCGAATCACTACATTATCCTTTCGTTTCTACTTGTTAATGAGTGTGTTATCTATTTTTACACTTCATGCGCAAAATAATTACGCCATTGAATTTGATGGCGAAAATGATGTGGTTGATTTTGGTGAATCGCTCATTGTAACGGAGGACTTTACGTATGAATTGGATATATTCAGCAGAAACGAAGATGGCGGCCATCACGGTTTTTTAGGCTTTCAAGGGGAGGGGAGAGCACCCTCTATGTGGGTGTATAATACCACACAAATTCATTACGGGTTTACGAATCAAAGCGGTGATTGGGTAAATTTCAACTCTCCGGAAGGTACGATCACGCCTTTTGTATGGCATCACATCGCATTGGTGAAGGAAGGGACGGAATTGCGATTATATGTAGATGATGTTTTAATAGAAACACAAGATGTTGGTGAAAGCGTACCGAATGGTCAGCCGACCAGACATTTAGGTAGGGTGGATAACTTCTTTTACGGAATGATCGATAATGTCCGCATTTTTGATGCGGCTGTGGAGGAGGCAACACTTTCTGAATGGCTGTACACGGATATCAATGATACGCATCCGAATTATGATGTTTTATTGGGGGCTTACTTATGTAATGAGGGAGAAGGAACGGCGACAGCTGACCTGACTGAAAACCAGCCTAATGGTAGTTTAGAAGAAGGGGCGAATTTTATTTTACGCGCGGATAAGGATGCGGAATTCGTAGCTTATCTAGGTGTTGAAGTGAGTAATTTCTCCAGTTCTGAAAATATTGATTTTGAATTCAGTAATAGAGGTAGTGTTTTCATCAGTGATGTGATCGAAGCGCATTTGTATGTGGATGATGCTTCTATACCTTATGTCGGGACTTATGATGCTTCTGTGGATAGCATCGCACCAGGAGCATCAGCTACTATGACCTTTGAAGGGGTGGATATCAGCGCACCGAATCAACATGATCTATTAGCCGTTTTGCAATGGCAGGGAGATCAGATCAATGATAATGACTCGATAAGCACTAGTATACGCACCTTGGCTTTTTTAGCGGAGAATAACGTGCTTTTAGAAGAATATACAGCTACTTGGTGTGGTTCCTGTACGGATGCGATGGCACAGTCGCAAGCATTGGACGATAGTGAAAACATACAATTGATTCGTTATCATATAGACGATCCATTAACGAACGAACAATGCTATGATGTTATCGCTACACATAATGGAGAGTTGGGTTTTTGGATGGTGGATAGACGCCGTGATGGTAATAATATGGTCTATACGCCCGCAAATGGCGGAGAAGAGATGCTTGAGGCTTTCGATGCGCCTAAAGAATTGAATATAACTGTAGAAAGAGATTTTGATTGGTATACCCGTGAGTTGAATGTTACGGTTACGGCCGAGGCGGCTACTTTGTTGACGGATTCGATCGGATTGAACTGCTATGTTTTGATAGATGGTATACAAAGACCATTGAGCCCCTGGGCACAGTCGAATAACTTCAATTTGACCGCTGACCACCCTTATGAGAGCTTAGGGGATCCTATTTTTGATTTTGAGCATCGACACGTTTTCCACTATGCGATGAACGGCTTGTGGGGGGATGAGGAAGCTTTACCGACCATGTCCGCATTTGACACCCATTCAAGGACTTTTAGCTACACACTTCCCGCAGGTATTGACCCTGAGCAAATCCATTTGGTCGGAATGGCACAGAGAATGAATGAGGATCATAGAAACCGCTCTGTCATGAACAGTAATGGAATAGCTTTGAACCCGAATGATTTCAGATTAGCAGTTGATCTTTCAGCTGTTGCTTTTGATGCTTATGAGCAGGATGTTTATGGTGCTGGTGTTGCTATCCCTTTAGTGATAGAAAATATGGGGGCGACTGATTTCGCTGAGGTCTTTGAAGTGCAAGTGGATTTGAACGGAGAAATAGTAACACAAGCGGTTGATTGGGTAGAAGAGCCTTTAGCGAGTGGCGAAAGAAGAAGTATTGATTTAAGCGGATTGGATCTGACAGCAATTGGTCAGTCTTATCTTTTGACCGCTAATTTAATTGTGGATGGAGATGCCTATTCTGAAAATGACGCATTAAGTGGCACCTTTTACCATATAGGAGATAGCGCGCCTGAACAATCCATAGTTTTAGAACGCCCTAACTCTGAAAACAATAGCAGCAGCTTGGTAAGTGATTTAATGATCGAAGCGATCGCTCAAAATCATCCTGCTGTTATTCCTGTTTCTCTTCACCGTTTAGGAGAGTTTGAAACGGATGAAGCCGAAGAATTGAAGGAATACTACAAATTCAGCTGGAATGAAGCTACTCTGAACAGAAGAAATATAAAAGAGTGGGGGACTACTGACTATATTAAGCAGGTATCAGAAATTGATACCATGATAGCAGGCATTTTAGCTAAGCCGAGCATTGTGGATCTTCAAATGAACTCAGAATTGAGTGAAGATGCCAGTGAGTTGACCATTATAATAGAAGCACAGTTTTTAGCACCCGTTTCTAATGAGCAAAGATTTAACCTCTATCTATTAGAGGATGTGTTAGTGGATCATACAAACTTATACGGGAGTATTCCCGATTTTAATCATCCGGTTTTTGATGAGCTATCCAATCCGATTCCGGAATATGAGTCTAAAAAGATTTTCCGAGAAGCATTGGGGGGTACTTGGGGTACTGAACTCAGTTTGCCCGCTCCTGATGATTTGATCGTTGGGGAAAGCTATTCTTATACCTATACCATAGATCTTAATGCAACAGATCTATTGGACATCAATAGCGTTTACGCACTTGGAATGGTGCAATCATATGGCGAGTCTGAGAATGATAGAGCGATTCAAAACGCAAGAATTGAGAAACTGACCACCGAACCACCCGTAGGAACGCAAGAGCTACTGATCGAAAACGCGAGTGTGATAATTTACCCCAACCCGACAGCCGATCAATTATTTATTCGTGCTAGCGATTTAGAAGGAACGGCCAAAGTCACACTATATGATATGATGGGAAAAGTTTGTAAATCCTTTGAGATTGTAAATGGTACTTTGAGTATTCCAGTTTCAGATTTAGCGAACGGAATGTACCAAATGCAAATTCGAGCTGCACAACAAAGTGTGAACTCCAGATTATTGATTCAGAGATAATGGAGAAACCATGATTTTTTTTCGGACTGCTTCTTTAAAAGATAAATCATCTATATTTGCAGCCTTTTAGAAAGCACAGAGTAATTTACACTTCTAAAGAGCCGGTTTGTCTGTGGTTAGCAGTTCATATCAAGCCTTGAGAAGTTTAAACTAACCGGCTTATTTTTTTAGCGTAAATGGGTGACTTATACTATAAGTGGATAGTCACAATTTCGTTTTTCATTTCATGCCATTAGTGTGATATGATTTTTTATTGTTTTGAGTATCTTTGCAACAATTTCATACATTTCATAACCTAAACATCAACTTCGATGAAAGGACTTAAACTTTCTCAGATCTTAACATTAGTGATGGCTGTTGTTATCAGCACGGCATCTGCTTTTGCTCAGGATTACGGCGATATGCCACCTCAACCAACCGATTACGGTAAATGCTACGCTAAGTGTAAAATTCCAGATCGCTATGAAGATATGGAAATGCAAGTTTTAGTGAAGGAAGCTTCTACTAAAAAGACAACTACAGCTGCGCAGTACAACACGGTAACTGAGCAAGTATTGGTAAAAGAAGCATCTACTAAATTAGTAGCTGTTCCTGCTGTTTACGAAAACGTTACTGAGCAAGTATTGATCAAAGAAGCATCTACTAAGATCACTACTTCTCCTGCTAAGTATTCTACTGAGACAGAGCGTATCATGGTTTCTCCAGCTTACGGTAAGTGGGTTAAGAAGCGTAAAGCGCCTACTTGTTTCTCTGAGAACCCAGATGACTGTTACGTAATGTGTTGGGAAGAAGTACCTGCTACATACAAAACTGTATCTAAGCAAGTATTAGCTACTCCAGCTACTGAAAACGTAGTAGAAGTTCCAGCTCAGTACAAAACGGTTACTAAGCGTGTATTAGTTACACCTGCTACAACTAAAGAAGTTGTTATCCCAGCTGAGTACAAGACGATCACTAAGAAAGTATTGTCTGTTCCTGCATCTTCTAACGAAGTAGTTATTCCTGCTGAATACAAAACTGTTACACAACGTAAGAAAGTTGGTGGCGGCGGTTTCACACGTTGGGTTGAGATCCTTTGTGATTCTGATGTAACTTCTTCTCGTATCCGTCAGGTACAGCAAGCTTTATCTGATCGTGGTTTCAACCCAGGTCCTATCGACGGCGTATTGGGTAGCCAAACGAAGTCTGCTTTACAGTCTTTCCAAGAGAAAAACGGTTTACCAATCGGTAACTTGAACAAAGAGTCTTTGAACGCTTTAGGCGTATACTAAGAACAACTCTTAGTATCGTTTTAGCTTTTCAAGATTTCTCTTGAATAAGAAAAGCCCCATCACTTGCAAAAGTGATGGGGCTTTTTCTGTCAATACCCCAACTCAATATCCACCTCATTCAAAAATGGATATTCCCGCAGCGCGCAGCGCGCGATATTCTCCACCACTTCCGACCACCTCTCCAGATCACTAAATGGAGAAGCCGCTCTATGTGGCGATAGCACAACATTGTCTAATTCATGGAATGGAAAATGCACCGCGTCATACGGATACCTTTTCCCTTCTTCATCTTCAGGAGCCTTATAGTCATACCAAACATCCAAGGCCGCTCTGTCTATCAGCTCTTCTTTTAAAGCCGTATAAAGATCCTCCTGAATGATCACATCACCTCTGCCTACATTTACCAAAACACCTTCTTTGCCTAACAAACGCAAAGCCTCCAAATCTATCAATCCTTTAGTAGCCTCAGTAGAAGGCACAGCAATGATCAAAATATCCGTCGCTTTCAAAAATTGATGCAATTCATGGATCGCATAACACCGATCCACACCTTCTAAATGATCACTTTTAGTACGCTTACAAACCAAAAAATCAAGATCAAAACCACTCAAAAATTGATGTACGCGCCTATTCACAGCCCCATAACCCAACAAACCAATGCGCTTCTTCCGCAAAGCGATACTCGCCCCCTCGGCATCTCCAGTTCGCCAAACACCAGACCGTAATAGATCGTGATGTCTTACCACGAAATTCGTAATACCCAATAAAATAGCTACCGTATGCTGCGCCGTGAAATAAGCATTCCCATGCCCATTACAAAGTATAGGCTGCTTATCCTGTTCCGCTAAAGATCTAAACATAGGCATCAAATGCTGCACACCCGCTCCCGGGTTTATGAATACACGTAAATGCTCCGCATGTATGATCAAATCTTCACTCGCCTTCCAGCCCAAAAACACTTCCGCATCCAAAGCCAAACGCTTCAATTCCTCCTCATCTTTCACATCTTCAGGCACACA
>JAHDGT010000064.1 GCA_020631675.1 Bacteroidota bacterium | reverse complement strand
GGGTACCGGGCTTTCCGTTAAATTCGGCAAGCCCAAAGGCTTTTCGCTGGCAGGCGTACAAATGGCTACCTCTGGGCCGCCTTTGTACGCCGCCGCTCAATAGCCTTTGGGCTCACCTCATACCACTGCAATCCCTTGCGCGTACGCAATAGCAAAAACAGTAGGTAAGCATGGTACAGGATTAAAAACGAAAAGCAAGGAAAATAGGATGCTAATACACTCAAAAAATCTTCGTGCCCCTTTGTGTTCTTCGTTCTTTGTGGTCAGCAAAAAATGACCGTCTAAGCACTGACTAAGCTTTCTTCCTCGGATGCCGCTCCCCCATCTCTATCACTTCGCAATCAAAGATTTTATCCCCATCAATAGATAGTCGGATCATGGTGCGCACTTTGTGAAAACCCTTAATACCCACCGCACCCGGATTAATATGCAGCACGCCATAGCGTTTCACATACTCCACCCGTAAAATATGCGAATGTCCGCACACCAATATCTGCGGACGGTTTTCTACTAAACCCTCTTTGATCCTTGGCAAGTAGCGAGGCGGGGTATTGGCGATATGGGTCATCCAAACCTTTACCCCCTCTACTTCAAACCAAAGGTCTTCGGGGTATTCCCAGCGCACTTCATGTCCGTCAATATTGCCGTAGACGGCTCTAAGGGGTTTGAAGGCTGCTAGTTCATCCGCTAAAGCCAGGTCGCCGATGTCTCCAGCATGCCAGAGTTCGTCCCGATCTTCAAAATGCTTGTAGATGGCGGGATCCAAATAGCCGTGGGTATCTGAGAGTATACCTATTTTCTTCATGCCGACCAATGCTTTTGTATCACCATCTCCATATCCAGATGTAGCTTTTTATTGCTGGCTAAAATGGTTTTGGCTTGCAGCCAATTCCTAGGATGTCCATCAAAATCACTCATCTCGCCGCCCGCCTCTTTCACGATCAAGCCACCTGCTGCTACGTCCCACGGACTGAGATTCGCTTCAAAATAGCCGTCGAATTTGCCACAGGCCACATAGCAAAGATCCACTGCCGCTGCCCCTAATCTACGCAGCCCCCTTGTAGCATACATAAAGTCTTTAAAGATGGCGAGGTACTCATCCACCTCCTCCAACTTAAAATATGGGAAGCCTGTCGCCAATAAAGAACGCTTTAGATCAGCGGTATCACTCACCTGAATCTTATTACCATTCAAATAAGCCCCTCCATCCTTGATCGCCGAAAAGCATTCGTATCTATTGACTTCATTGACCACACCTAAAATCACTTCCCCTTCCCAAGCCAAAGCAATGCTCACCGCATAGCTGGGAATACCGTACAGAAAATTGGTGGTGCCATCTAAGGGGTCAATGATCCATTGGTAGGCTTTATCGCTTTCATGCGCTACCGTTCCTTCTTCGGTCACAAAGCCGGCTTCTGGTAGCATTTTACTGAGTGCGGCCACCAAGCGTTGCTCGCTGGTCACATCCACATAGCTCACTAAGTTATTCAGGTACTTCTCATCGGCTTCTTGGTGACTGATCTTACCGGCTTCGCTTCTAATGAATTGGCCTACTTCTACGGCGAGTTGTTGCACGTGGACGGAGAGTTGCTGGAGTTGGGTTTGTTTCATGGTGTTTATTATACAGGTTTTGCTTTGCAAAGCTAAGGCTATGATCGGAATGAAGAAAAAAACGAACTATACAGCATTCGATAACCAATAACAAAAAAACAGAACTTCTTGCATACCTTTAGAAAGTGAAAGAACTAAAAAGTCGAGAATATAACTTTAACTAAACGTGTCTAATAGAGGTAGATCACAATAACATGAAAGCCATGCAACACCTAGTTAGAAAATCAAACATCATATTGCTCCTTTGGGTGGTCGTCATAACTGGCTGTGGAAAACAAGACAATCCAACTGATTCTGAGCCAACACAAGATCCGCCCGCACTTACTCCGGAAACCCCTGACTTGACACATCTACCATTTGGTGGCAATGCTCCGACAAACATTTTAATTAAAAATCAGGGAGACGCTCAACCAGACTTTTTATCCTTGTGGCTGTGCGGAATTCCTGCTGATGGTGCCGGAGCAGATAATGCGGGTGATTGGACTAATCCTGACGGTACCTGGGATTATACCCAAAAACCTCAGGTGGAGGGTGATGGAACTTGGGACCATGAGTTCAACATTACATTAGACGACAATGGAAATAGAATTCTCACAGGAAATAACCTGCCAGATCATCCAACAGGGATATTCCCTGTTCAAGCTGGTACCGCCGCATGGGAATATGATAAGAACCCTAATATTATCTCAGAACATTTAATAAACCTTAGCTTACCAGCTGTACCCGAGGTCGCTCCAATTCCAAGTTGTGTCGGCTTTGGTCCTGCGGGATTCTCATTGACAGGAGCTGCTATCTACCACGGTGCTTCAACACTTGGGACAGATGCTGCCGCACATGAAATGCTTGATAAATTCGGCGGACACACAGATGGTACTGAAAGGTATCACTATCATTTCCCGACACAAGACCTTCAAGACCACATTCACCCTCATGAAAGCGGGCATTCCGCACTCATGGGTTATATGCTAGATGGATTTGGGATTTATGGGCCTTATGGAGAAGATGGCGAATTACTGACTTCAGCAGATTTAGACGAATGTCATGGACATACGCACCCTATTCTTTGGGATGGGCAAATGCTTACTTTGTACCACTATCATTGGACTTACGACTTCCCTTACAATATTGGATGTTACAGAGGAACACCTTAGTTTGTTCCATGTAGGCTTCAAACTCCTAAGCACCTAAAATACTACCATTAACAAGACCTGACATGAAAGTTACAGCAGAAAAAAACGAACAGATCGGCAATATGATCTTTGCGTCCATTTACCCACTATACCTGAATAGGTTGGTGAAAAATGGTAGAACAGAAGAAGAACTTAAGCAAGTAATCGAATGGTTCACTGGTTTTGACGAGGCTACTTTACAGACCCTCATTGATGAAAAAGCAACTTTCAGAACCTTTTTTCAAAAAGCGGATATACATCCTAACGAACACTTGATCAAAGGAGTGGTTTGTGGCTATCGCATTGAAGAAATAGAGGAAGAATTTGCATTGTATAAACAATGCCGACAAATGGAAAAACTGATCGACGAACTGGCAAGAGGGCGTAAAATGGAAAAGATATTGCGGGTGGAGAAAACAAAGGTGAAGTGATGTGAAATCGCTCCATGCTTCATGGTGTGATAAATTCCTTTAGAGCATGTTTACATCAAAATCAGTAATGACCAGATCTGAAATAAAAGCATTCTTTAAAGCGATGCGTCCCTATTTAGCACCTAGTACGCTTGATGAATTATCAGATTGTTGTGACTATTTAAAACTCCCTAAAGGAACAGCACTTATACAGGAAGGGAAAAGACATCACTACTGTTACTTCATCACTAAAGGAGCTGTTAAGTCCTATTACCTAAATGATGGTAAAGAAATCTGCTCTTGGTTCGCCTTTGAAAGGGAGACCGTATCAACCATCAAAACATTTGCAGGTCAACCTTCAAATGAAACCATCAAACTTATTGAAGATTCAGCTTTTATCAGGGTCAATATTAAAGCTTTCAAAGCACTAGCTGAATCAAATATATCGATCGGGCGATTAACCCATGAGTTGCTTATTGAACATGCCATCTTTTTAGAAGAATTACTTTATCTGAAGTCAAAGCCAGGAAAGGAACGATACCAAGAATTGATAAATGCCGAGCCTCAGTTACTACAAAGAGTTTCTCTGACAGATTTAGCTTCGTTTTTAGGCATTAGCAGAGAAACCTTGAGTCGTATCAGATCAAAGTCCTAGTTTTTGTGACATATGTCAAATAGATTGAGAGACTCGTACATTAACATTGTGATTTATTGATCCTTTAAAATAAGTCGCGATGAAAAAGCAGTTCAAAACAGCCTCTCTCTTTTCTTTATTATTTTTCTTCCTTGCCTATTCGTTTACTGCCTGTAACAAAAATGAAGCACCTGATTCCTCCGGTTCAGACAATAATGGAAATGAGATCGAAGCAAAAGTAATCATAGTGGGCGCAGGAGCTTCAGGATTGGCAGCGGCAAAAAAATTGGAAGAGCAAGGAATCAATTATCAAATTCTCGAAGCAACCGACAAGGTCGGCGGTAGAATCCAGAAAGACGAGAATTTTGCGGATTTCCCTATTGATCTGGGGGCAGAGTGGATTCATGCCGATAAATCTATACTGACCGAATTATTAGGTCAGCCCGGCACGGAGCCAGAAATGGAAACCATACTCTACCAACCATTGGACATCTATGTAGTTGAAGGTTCATTCTATTACCAAATACCCCCTGTAGAATTAGAAACATTCTACGAAAGTTATATCACAGAATATAAATTTAAGAACACCACATGGTTCGACTACATCCACGATAATTTTGCGACTGTAGTGTCTGACAATATTGTTTTTAATGCCAGTGTGAATAGCATTGATTATTCTGGTGATAAGGTTGTGGTCACGACCGTTGATGGATCTGAATACATTGGGGATCAAGTAATTTCGACAGTATCGGTCGGGGTATTGAAATCTGACGCCATAACTTTTGTTCCTGTACTGCCTGTTGAAAAGAAAGAGGCCATCGAATCCGTTGAACTACTGCCAGGTTTTAAACTCTGTCTGAAGTTTTCCGAGAAGTTCTATCCTGATATTATAATCGTTGATACGCCTAGTGGTGAAAAAACCTATTATGACATGGCTTATCATAAAGAAAAGGAAGATCAAGTACTGGGCTTGTTGACAACAGGAATTTCAGCAGAAGAATATTATCAACTGGAAAATCCGCAAGCTATAGTAGATGCTGTATTAGAAGAACTGGACGCTCACTTGGATGGGGCTGCCTCTCAATACTATACTGGTGAATATATACTCAAAGACTGGGGTCAACAAGTAAGTACATTAGGTACCTGGCCAAGTAACTCAGCCAATAGCTCAACTATTGAAGCATTAAATGCCCCACTTGATGGGAAAGTGTTTTTCGCAGGGGTATCCTTTGATGATAAAGAGCTAAGAGGTTCTGTGCAAAGTGCTATTACATCAGGTTATGATGTTGTGGATAGGGTGTTGGATTAGGTTTCTCGAATCGATGAGCCAGTACAATGCAAACTAAGTTTTCGGATTATTTCGTTTATCGTATACTTACGAATTATAACGTCCTATCTGTTATTTTAGTAGAGTTGATAAGGAAAGGGCTGAGTAAATTCATGAGTTTGCTCTACAATACCTATACCCATCAGCACTACAGTACATAGACATTGATCAATCAACAAATGGCTAACAATAATCTCATAATCAACGAACGCCAAGCCGAGCTTGGTGGGTTTTTAATCGGTAGACTGCTCCCTTTTCGTAAAAAGCGGCAGGTCGGCCCCTTTACTTTTATTGACCATATGGGTCCTGCTCAATTGGGAGACGGCAAATATATGGATGTGGATCAGCATCCGCATATTGGTTTAAGTACGCTTACCTATATGTTCGAAGGCGAAATGGAACATAGGGACAGCATGGGTTCAGTACAGATCATTAGTCCGGGGGACGTTGGTTTTATGACGGCTGGCAGCGGGGTGACGCATACAGAAAGAACGCCCGCCAAGTATAGGAATGGGGAAAGCTTCAACGTTCACGGCTACCAGATATGGGTGGCATTGCCGAAGGATAAAGCAGAGATGACACCACAATTTGAATACCACCCTAAAACTACGATTCCCAGCTGGACAACAGGAGCTGTAAGTTATAGACTCGTAGCGGGCAATGCTTTTGGGAGAAGTGCCCCTTTACAGGGATACTCTCCGCTATTTATGGTAGACTTATATGCAGAAGAGGCTGCGAGTATACAGCTCCACGAGCAAGTAGAAGGAGAACTGGCCTTTGTCATTGTAAAAGGAGAGATCAGCACTACTGAAGGAAAAATACAAGCTGGTCAAATGCTCATTAGTCAAACAGATGCGCAATGCGAGATCTGTATGGAAGCTGATACGAGATTATTGCTTTTTGGCGGACAAGCTTTGAAAGAGCAGCCTATTTTAATGTGGAATTTTGTGGCTTACAGTAAAGAACGCTTAGAAAAAGCCAAAGCAGATTGGGATGCTAAAAAATTCCCGAAAGTGCCCGGAGATGATACGTATATCCCATTTCCTGTAAAGCAATGAGCTTTTATATTTTACCAGTATCACGCTCTTACCCCTCTTGCCCCGCGCAAAGGATAGCAGCGGTAATGAGCCGACTGAATGCGCCCTGTTTGGCGGCATAAAAAGGCGGCCCAGAGGTAGCCATTTTTATGCCTGCCAAACAGCAGCAGGCAGGCGGTGAATTTTAGTGGATAGCCTGGTGGACGCAGTAAAAGCTTGCGCTTTTTTAGACGTGAGACATGAGACTCGAGACGTGAGACTTCCTGCTCGACGTCGATTTTTTATTACGGGCTAGCGCAGGCTTTTATTGCGGGCATGCGCCATGATCCTGTTTAAGGAAACCGTACCTGAGCACAAAAATTTGATTTTCCATAACATTAAGCCACGGCTTAGATCCTGAGGCTTTATCTTTGGATCGTCATGATATTTAAAGTACTAAAAAGACTTATACTGCTAGGTGTTCTAGTTCCTGTATTGTTGGTTTTTGCTTTTACGTTTGTGGTTTATCAATTGCAAGATGGACTGGTTCAGCGAGAGATAGACGCTTTGAATAAAACGCATAAGGGCTTGATCACAATAGGGGATACGCACATCGCGCCTTTTAAGAATTTCCCTTACGTTTCTTTAAAGGTGGATAGCGTTCAGGTGTATGAATCAAAAGAGGAAGATGCTGATCTTATTTTAGAAGTGGCGGATATTTATGTGGGCTTCAATGTATGGGATTTGGCTTATGCTAAATACGATGTTCAGAAATTGCTGATCGAGGATGGTTTTTTTAATATCATCAAGCATAAGGATGGTAGCCTTAATATTGAAAACGCATTAGCTGCGCCGAGTGAGGAAGAAGAGGAAAGCGTTGAAGAACCTTTTGATGTGCATTTAAAGAGTATCGAACTCAAGAATCTTGACATTCACAAACTGGACGAGGAAAGTCTTTTGGATATTGACACTTATATTTTCTGGGCTAAAAGCGGGATCAAAACCATAGAAAATGAAGTTTACGCCCATATTGATACGGATTTTGAGCTAAATATCATTCAGGATAAAGACACCAGTTTCATTAAACACAAGCACTTTGAGTTTCATACGGATGTGTTGTTTGATAAGCTTTCTGGTTTGCTTGAAATAGCGCCATCGGGCATTAAGATGGAGAATGGCGATTTTAAGATTCACGGGAACATTCAAACGAAAGAGGACATGGCGTTGGATCTGCATGTAAACGGTACGAAGCCCAACTTTGACATGCTGATCGCTTTCGCGCCGGAGGATCTTATTGAAACTTTGGAGCGATATAATAATGCGGGCGCATTCTATTTTAATGCGGATATAGTTGGCCCGACGAGCGATGGTCAGATGCCTTTTATTGATGTGAATTTCGGGGCGGATGAGGCCTTTTTAGAGAATGTTGATGTACGAAAACGGGTGGAGGACCTTGGCTTTAAGGGTCGTTTCACCAATGGCAAGGGGAAGTCTTTTGAAACGATGGAACTCTCTATTGAAGACTTTAGGTCTAAGTTGGAGCGAGGCAATTTCACGGCTTCTCTGAACGTGAAAAATTTTGTGGAACCTGATGTGGACATAGCGCTGAATACGGATTTCAACTTAGAGTTTCTTAGCAAATTTTTTAATCTATCGGATATTGAAAATGTATCTGGCAATGTAATGCTCGATATGCATTTTCATGACATCATTGATCTGGAGCATCCAGAAAAGGCGCTTAACCAATTGAATCAGGCTTATTATAGCGAGCTGAACATCGAAAATCTACATGTGGAATCGGCTGACTTGGCTGTACCTATTGACCGCTTGGATATGCACCTTTATATGTCTGGGCAGAAAGGGGTATTGGATAAATTCGACCTAAAGATGGGGGCTACGGACTTGTCTCTTAAAGGCTTTATTTCCGATCTTCCGGCAATAGTACATCATACGGATATTCCTGTTGAGGCGGAGTTGGACATCAAATCAAACTTTTTGGACATTGCTGAGCTGACGGGCTTCACCAAAGGGGATAGCACTGGGGTAGATGAGCAAGTAGAAGATCTGCGCCTACTATTGAAGGCTAAATCCAGTGCGCGGGCGATCACGGAATCAAAATACTTACCCGAAGGAGAGTTTATTGTAGAAAGCTTCCATGCGCAGTTAAAACACTTTCCGCATGAGCTGCATGATTTTCATGCGGATTTACTTATTGACAGTAGTTTCTTAAAGATCGTTGACCTTAAGGGGTACATAGATCAATCTGACTTCCAGCTCAAGGGTAATATCAGCAACTATGGCGCTTTGATGGCGGATACATTGGACAGCGATCTAAAACGAAATGCGCCAGTGGCGGCGGAACTGGAAATGCGTTCCGAGCTATTGGACATTGCTGAACTGACGGGCTTCTCAGCCGTAGATAGTAGCGGGATAGATGAGCAAATGGAAGATTTCAGCATTCAAATGAAATTCAATTCTACTGCTGGTGGATTGATGGAATATGAGCATTTGCCCAAAGGTGAGTTTTTCATAGATGAGCTGCATGCGCGACTGAAGCACTACCCGCATGAGCTACATGATTTTCATGTGGATATTTTGGTGGATGATCGAGATTTAAAGATCGTAGACTTTACTGGCTTTATTGACAATTCTGACTTTCATTTCAATGGCAATATTCACGACTATGGTTTCTGGATGAAAGATACCTTGGAGGGGGATGTGCAATTAGATATTGGCTTGACCGCCGACCTCCTCAGATTGGAGGATCTTTTTTCTTACCAAGGCGAAAACTATGTGCCCGAAGATTACAGGCATGAGGAGTTTGACAATTTGAAACTGCATGTGAATGGCGAGATGCACTATAAGGATTCTGAGCTTCATTCGATAGATCTTGACTTGGATCAGTTCGATGCGAAAATGCATGTACACCCGATGCGTCTTGAAGATTTTTCAGGGCGGTTTCATTATGAAGATGAGCATTTGGTCATTGAGCAAATGCACGGCAAAATAGGGCGCACCATCTTTGATCTTGACATGAACTACTACCTCGGGGAAGATGAAACGATCAAACTACGGGACAATCACTTGGGCGTAAATGCCAATTATATTGATTTTGATCAGTTATTCGCATTCGATACGGCTCCGCCCAATACCTCCACCAAGACCGCTAAACCAAAAAGCGCTACCACAGAAGATGTGGAAGCACATACCAGTGCTTTCAATATTTACGAGCTTCCTTTTACGGATATGAGTTTTGATATTGATGTGGATCATTTCATCTATCACCATATTGATCTGCAAAACATTCACGGTCGCCTAAGAACCACACATGACCATTACATCCATGTGGACACCATGCATATGCGTGCTGCTGGTGGGCAGTTCTTAATGTCGGGCTACTTCAATGGGAGCGATCCAGACCGGATCTATCTGAAACCAAAATTAAAGGTGGTAGATGCGGATGTGGATCAGTTGCTTTTCAAATATGAAAACTTCGGGCAGGATGAGCGCATTTCGGATTATGTGCATGGGCAGCTATCCGCCGATATCAATGGAAATATTCGGGTGTATCCGGATATGGTGCCGGACTTGGATCAATCTGAAATTCATATGGATGTTGAACTCTTGGACGGGCGATTGGAAAATTATGAGCCTGTGCTGATGTTGTCGGACTATATGGGAGATAAGAATTTATCTTCTGTTCGATTTGATACCCTTCAAAACCATATGGACATTACGAATGGGGTCATTAGCATTCCGAATATGACCATAGAATCAACACTGGGTCATTATGAGCTATCTGGTGAGCAGTCTATGATCGGTGATCTGGATTACTACATCCGCATTCCTTGGAAAACCATCAAAGAAGGGGCACGCTATAAGTTATTCGGCAGCAAAAAAACAAAAGACGGGGAGATAGGTGATGAGGAGATCATAGAAAAGGACCCCAACAAAAAAACACGCTATTTGAACCTTAGGGTGAAAGGGACTTTAGAGGATTATGACATCCAGCTAAAGAAAAAGAAGGAGGCGAAAGAGAAGAAAAGGAAGGGAAAGAATAAAGGGTGAATCTTTCAAGCACTTTCCAATAACTCACCGATACGTAGAGAAAATTCATGAATTTTCTCTACCCTAGTCAGAGTAAAAAACAGTAGGTAAGCAATAGTAATCAGCAGATCGTCCGCACCATAGCCCTATAATTATTTTGAATCGTATCGACCATTATGGATTTATCGGTATCTAAACCCGGAATATCGTCAATCGTATTGTGTTCTCGCATGTATTTATCTCCCCATAAAGTATACTCCACAACAATAGCCGTTAGATCAAGTCCTTTATCAGTAAGCAGGTAAATATTTTCTTTTTTGTTTTCGGGAAGTTTCCTTTTCGTGATGATCGCATAAGATTCCAATAATTTCAGTCTTGCGGATAAAATACTAGGTGCGATCCCCTCATCAGAATCTGATATTTCTTTGAATGTCTTTTTATGCTTTATGATCATATCCCTAACGATCAGTAGAGACCACTTATCTCCCAGTAAATCTAGCAGAGAAGCTATTGGGCAAGAAGAACGAAATGATTTTTTCATTTTCTTTTGAGAATTATTACTACTAAAACGATAGCAATTTTTATCTTTACTATTAATTCAGTAGTAAAAATACAATAAATAGTATGATAGTCGGCCATTATGCAACAGCACTTATCGCACATCAAAAGTACCCAAAAGGAACCTTACTTTTTTTCTTGATCGTTTCGCAATTACAAGATTTTCTGTGGTTCATTTTTCACTACTTGGGTCTTGAACATACCACACCGGCAGATGCCTTTGATGCGACCATACCAAATATGTACGCGGATATGCTATACAGCCATGATCTGCTTCCTCAATTGGTCTGGATGGTACTCATTTTCATCATTGGTCGCTTGATCTTCAAAGACAATAAAATTGCAATAGTAGGCGCTATCGTCTTATTAGGACACTATGTGTTAGACTTTTTCTCTGGTCATCCGCATTATATTTTCGGCGAGGAGACACACGAGTTCGGCTTGGGGCTTTATGAGACCAACCCTTATCTGGCAATAGCCATAGAGGCTATTTTTAGTGCAGCGGCACTTTGGTATTTCTTTTCACAGGAAAGCAAAACCGGTATCGTAAGAAGCACTAAAAATAAAGCCACTATACTCGGTGTTTTCGTTTATGGCATTCTGTTCATGCTCTCTACAGCTACCGTATCCTTGAGAGAAACTTTAGGTATTCCTGAATTGGGCTTTAGTTTTAGTACACTAATTCCTACACTACTGTTCACCTATATATCAATGGTCTTAATTTTGAATTACGCGATACCAAAATTTGAAGTAAAGAATGGAACTCTTAGATAAACTCAAATGGCGCTATGCCACAAAAGCCATGAATGGCAAAAAGATAGCTCAATATAAAATTGACAATATCATTGAGGCTATATCACTGGCTCCCACCTCCAGTGGGCTACAGCCTTTTGAGGTATTTATCATCACCGATCAGGAGTTAAAAGATAAGATCAAAGCCATCGCATGGAATCAATCCGTGGTTTCAGATTGCTCTCATTTATTGGTCTTCGCCGCTTGGGATAATTATACCGAAGCGCGGATCAATAAAATGTTCGACCTGGTCAACGAGCAAAGAGGTTTCAAGAACGAAGGTTGGGAAAGGTACCGACAGCTACTTTTAAAGGGCTACCCACCTAGGGGCCCTGAGGTGAACTTCAATCATGCCGCTAAACAGGCTTATATCGCCTTTACCTTAGCCCTTACCGCTGCTGCTTTTGAACAAGTAGATGCTACACCAATGGAGGGTTTTGAGGCGAAAAAACTGGACGAAATATTGGGACTAAGAGAAAAAGGATTGAGAAGTTGCGTGCTGCTTCCTCTAGGCTATAGAGATGCTGAAAATGATTGGTTGGTCAACCTTAAAAAGGTCAGAAAAAGCAAAGCGGATCTGATCACAGAGATATAGGGGCAGCTTTAGATTTTCAAAAGCGGAGATGTAAGTGAATAGTCCATAAAAAATCCCCAAGCAAATATTGCTTGGGGATTTTCATTAAGAGCTAGTTTCAAGTTTCTTGACAATCACTACTCCTCAAAAGTACGTGCCGCACGAACAAACTCTAAATTGCCTTTTAAATCAATAGCAGGGCCACCTGTACCAAAAATCAGACTTCGAGCATGATCTTGATCCAATTGAGTAGAACTCCAATACCATTCCGGCAGAAAGTTACCCATATCGTTAGCCGCCAAATTAAACAGATGAGATCAGTCAATCTCATTCCGTTCTGTTTTTAGACTGTGAAGACAACACCTATTGTGAATCTCCCGACCTGGATATTCCTGATAACGACCCTAACGGCATCACTCATGAAATCAACATTCCTGCAGGTAATACAATTGTAGATATTGATGTTGAGCTAAACATAAGCCATGAGCGGTATCTGGACCCTCAGCCTTAGCGACCGTGCGATTTTTGACGAAGGGAAACTGAACTCCTGGTGTATAAAAACCACAACAGGAAATCTTGACACCTCTTCTGCTACTGACCAAAATCTATTACAAAGCCAGTCGCCACTGATCGCTATTCACCCCAACCCTATTTCGGCGGGAGATCCATTTCGATTTAACAATAAAGAATCGGTGCGGTCCTTTCAAATGTTCACGATCACCGGGCAACAAATCGAGCTAAGTAATGCGAGAGTGCCCGATCATTTATCTGAGGGCTTATACCTTGTAACATTCACTTTAAACTCAGGTAAAAAGGAGCTGCACAAGCTGATAGTAAGGTAATAATCTATCCTATGCCCCACGCGCAAAGGATAGCAGCGGTAATGAGCCGACTGAATGCGCCCTGTTTGGCGGCATAAAAAGGCGGCCCAGAGGTAGCCATTTTTATGCCTGCCAAACAGCAGCAGGCAGGCGGTGAATTTTAGCGGATAGCCTGGTGACCGCAGTTAAAGGCTGACGCCTTAGACATAAGATTCAAGACGCAAGACATAAGACTTCCTGCTCGATGCCGCTTTTGCTTGTGGGTATAGGCTAAAGGCTTTTATTGCGGGCATGCGCCCTACGACATACCTCTGAACCCATCCCAAAAAATATACAAGATCTGTAATACAGTATAAATATTACTATTCCTTGCTTGCTAACTTTGTGGTATTCAACTACAAATTCACGCAAAGATGGGTACGACAAAATTTGGTAAGCAAGGGTGGACGCCCGAAAGATTAGGGAATTTAGCGGGCAAAACTTACCTCATAACAGGAACGACAAGCGGTACAGGCTTTGAAGCCGCAAAAATATTGTTATCAAGAAACGCAAAGGTGGTGATGCTGAATCGCAATCCACAAAAAACGCAGGATACCATCACAACACTGAAAGAAGAATTGGGCAACGACATAGATGTACACAACATTCGTATGGACTTGGGAGAACAAGCTTCTGTAAAAAAAGCAGCGGAAGAGGTGCTTGAAACAGTTCCTCAAATAGATGCGCTGATCTGTAATGCCGCTATCGCGCAAGTACCCCAACAAAAAATCACAGTAGATGGCTGGGAAAGTCAGATGGGAGTGAATTACTTCGGCCATTTTACACTGCAAGCATTACTCTACCCATTGATCGAAAAATCTAAAGGACGTATTGTGACCGTGGGTAGTATGGGCTATAACATGGGTATTAAAACCATTAAGTTTGACGATTTGAATTGGGATAAAGGCTACAGCTCGAATAAAGCTTATAGCCAGAGTAAGCTGGCACAGATCATGTCTATTTACGAATTACAAGATAGATTGAAAAAAGCGGGCAAAACAGCTGTCAAAGCCTATGCTTGTCATCCTGGTTCATCTAAAACCTCATTGATCAAAACCAGTGGTAGCTTATTGTTGCGATTCATCTGGCGCATTATGCAATTGACTCCAATGGTTCAATCTGCTGAAAAAGGGGCTTACCCATCATTGATGTGTGCCACAGAAGCTGACTTGGATCAAAAGGGGTTTTACGGACCAACTGGAAGTAATAACTTCACCGGCCCGGTTGGAGAACATAAAATCGAAGCACATGCGAAAGACAAAGTAGTTGCTGCGAAACTATGGGAATTGTCAGAAAAGGAAACGGGAATTCAGTGGGGTTTTTAACCCCCTTTACACACTCTCCATCCAAAAATCATACTTATGGATATTTTGAAAGCAGCAAGCGATTGGGCGAAAGCTGAACTTTTTTCAACTCCTTTTTTCATTCTTTTCGGGATGCTTTTCGTATTGACTAGTATAGGCTTTTGGCAACTAGGAAAAACCGAAATGGCAAAAGCCTATATCATCCCCACACTAGTGGCAGGTGTTTTACTGATGATCATTGGGTCTGGCTTGTTTTTCACCAATAAATCCAGACTCGCCAATTTCCCTGTCGCTTACGAGAAAGA
>JAHDGT010000570.1 GCA_020631675.1 Bacteroidota bacterium | reverse complement strand
TCCGGAAAAATCATAGGTTTATTGTAGCTTTCACAGAATGCGGATAGCTGTTTGATCAAAGGCTTCCAGGCTTGCTTCACTGCCTCAGGAGACGCTCGTTCGGCATCGACCAAGGGGAAGTAGGCGTTTACGCCTATATAGTCCAAGTCGTCCCAAAAGGTGATTTTCTGGTAGTTATCCCAGTTGGCGGCATAGACCAACTCGCCCTTGTATTCGCTTCTTACTTTTTTGATGAGATTTCGCCAGAAATCCGCTCTTTTAACCGCGGCAAATCGATATTCTGTGCCTATGCAAAACAGATCAATCTCCAGACTGTCACATGCTTTAGTGAACGACAGCAAGTATTTTTCATAGGCTTTTTCCCAGGCTTGCCATTCTGCTTCTGTTTTAAAGTCTTGATGTCCGACCCAACCCCCATTGGGGATGTATACCTGCGGTTTTACCATCACTTTTAATCCCTTTTCTTTGGCATATTGTGCGATGCTCATCGCGCCTTTTACAGTTTCTCCCCACCAACCTTTATCCTTATCCACATAAAATAAGACATTGGTGTGTGCGTTTTTTCGAGTATAGGCATAAGGAGATATGGCGATCCAATTGGCAGCTGCTTCCACTTGGATGTTCGGGAAATCTGAACTTGGAAAAAACCTTCCCGGAGACTCGAAACTGATTCCTCTGATGGGGTAATCAAGCTTGCTGTCGGTATTAACTGCTGCTGACTTTTCTCGCTTGTGCAGCTGTGCTTCGGATTTTGAAGCGGAGCAATGACACAAAAGCAGCATAAGCACTAAAAGTGTACTAAAAGTTAACAGTTGACGCATCATTGCATCATTTTCTTTTGGCGAGTAAAACATAATGGTCAAAGAAAAATTCCGACTTCAAACGTACGTTTTTAAGAATTTCAAAACCCCTGCTGGTCAGCATTTCTTTGTATTCATCTAAATCGTACTGATGGGGGTGTAGGGCATCACCAGGTATCCATCTGAATAGGTGTTTTAAAGGTTGATGGTTATGCGCATCAATACTAAAAACCAATTGTCCGCCCGGCTTTACCGCAGTACAGAGTTGATCCATTGACAGATCAATATCATTCACATGATTGATGGCATTGAGGCAAAAAGCCACTGATCGGTCTGCTTGAAGCTCTAATTGTTCCAAGGGAATGCTATTGAAGCTTACGTAGGGGTAGTTTTCAGCTTTGAAATAAGTTAGTTGTTCACTGTAACTGTCTAATAGGGGGTCAATAGCAATGACCTCTTGTTCATGAAGTACCATGAATATACCCGCAGGGCCACAGCCCGCGTCTAAAACCTTATCGCCTTTGGATAAGCTGAGTTCGGGGCGAAGTTTTTGCAGCATATCCGACCAATACTTTTTTTTCCATTGACTGTACTGTTCGGGCTTTTTGCTTTTTAGGTAGCGTTTCCACCAAATTAACTCCAATCGTTGAGCGATCTTCCACTTCCAACGGCTGTTCATAAGGTATATAAGTATTAAATTCGCGCTTCTTTGTTGATGCGAGAGCATCAGGACGAATAGAACAAATGAGTAAAAAACGCACGAAGATAACACGGATTTCAGTAGGGGATAAAGTCCAGCTGATCCATTCTGAGGAGAATGGTATCGTGCGTAGACGAATTGATCACGAAGCGGTGGAGGTGGAGGTAGCTGGTGAGCTTTTTCCGGTCTTTGACGAGCACTTGATCTTATTGCCCAGTGATGCGGAGCTCGCCAAGGTGAAAAAGCTATCTGAAGTAGCGGGCAAAATCGTAAGTAGCGGATTAAATACCTATTCTCCTGAACAGCCGGACCGTGGTTTGTTGTTACTCTTTCAGCCCTTTTACAGTGTTGAAGGCGAGATCAGCTACTTCAATGTGCATCTCTATAATGATACGGGTTATCCGCTTCGCTTCGATTATTCGATGACTTATTATGAGGAGGAAGAGTTCAGCTTGAGCAAGCAATTGAGTGGGCAAGAACATATGATTTTGAATTCTATCAGTTTTGATGATCTGAATGATAAACCCTTACTGTCTTTTTCATTCCAATCCTTGCGGGAGAACGTCAAGATCAAATCGAGTTTTAAAGCACAGTGCCGACCAAAGGTGAAGATGATCCAGAAAGGAACATCTTCTTATGGCTCATCAGGTGTTGATGCTTTTGTGCATCGTTTAGTGGATCATTGTCCTTTGCTGGAACAAAAGCCGAAACTGGATAAAAGATCAAGTGACTATTCTGATACCAAAGCCGATTTTATTAGATCGCAGATGCTGAAAGTCAAGGCACAACAGCAACAGCAATTTGAGGAGGAGATCACGAT
>JAHDGT010000063.1 GCA_020631675.1 Bacteroidota bacterium | reverse complement strand
CAAGCAGGCACTCACGCCCCATCTATCCCATTTTATACCACTCCTATCCCTCGCACGAACACTAATTTTGAATGCTTGTACTTATCTTCGCCACGCTTTGAAAAACAGTCCGAACATATTAATTCTCAATGCTTTATTCGCACTTTTTCTACTAGTAGGAACAGGCGGTAAGACCCTCGCTCAGCAGCCTAGCAATACCTTAAGCTTAAGTGGGCAAGTCATTGATATAGAAGGCAATGCGCTTGTTGGTGTAACAGTTTTCATTGAATCCTTAAACAAGGAAACACCCGAAAGCGCGTATAGTACTTCAAATGAACAAGGCTATTACAACTTTCTAAAGCTTAGTGCGGGTAATTACAAGCTCAAAGCATTCAAAGAGAATTACCTTTCCCATGAAAGTAAACTGCTTATTGAACAAGAAAATCAAGTACACAACATACAGCTATTGCCCTTAGAAGACATGCTGGCTCCAATTGAGATCAAAGGAGAGAAAATAAGTAGTGGAGCAGGAAGAGCGAAACTTGACCCAATACAAGATATGAGCATCTTCGCAGGCAAGGCCGGAGCGATGATCATACCTGAAAAAAGCGGGGCAAATCTGGGTAATGACAATGCCCGACAAATATTCGCCAGCATACCGGGTTTGAACATTTGGGAGAGTGATTGTGCGGGTTTACAATTGGGCGTAGGGGGCAGAGGTTTAAGCCCCAACAGAAGCAGCAACTTCAATACCCGTCAGAATGGCTATGACATGAGTGCCGATGCTCTGGGTTATCCTGAAAGCTACTACTCCCCTCCTATGCAAGGCATAGAACGGGTGGAATTGGTACGTGGCGCGGCGGCACTGCAATACGGTACGCAATTCGGCGGACTGCTTCATTTCGTCATGAAGAAAGGCGCGGATAAACCTTTGTCTGTCAATACGCAACACACGATCGGCACATACAACTACTACAACACTTTTAATAGTATTGGAGGCACTAGTCCGAATCAAAAATGGAACTATTACGCCTTCTATCAATTCAGAAGAGGGGATTGCTGGCGCTGTAACTCCAGCTTCAATTCGCAGACCGCTTTCTTCTACCTCGGCAGGAAATTAGGTGAGTGGGGTAATCTCTCCGCAGAGTGGACGCATATGCGTTACCAATCGCAACAAGCAGGAGGCTTGACCGACCAACTCTTCGCACAAGACCCCAGACAGTCTATCAGGGATCGCAATTGGTTTCAGGTAAAGTGGAACTTAGCGGCCATCCGTTTGGATGTACGGATCAATGAATTAACCAAGCTGAACAACCGTCTTTTCGGCTTATACGCCACTAAAGATGCGTTAGGGTTTTTAGGTGTGATCAGCAGACCTGACCCCCTTACAGAAAGAGACCTCATCAAAGACCGTTTCCTCAACTTTGGCAATGAAAGCCGACTCATGCGGCAGTACTATCTCTTTGGGCAACGGTCCACTGCCTTGTTAGGCGCAAGATATTATCAAGGCTATTCCACCAAGCAGCAAGGCTTGGGCGATGCGGATAGCATTGCCAATTTTAAGTTCGTGGAGAGTGGATTATTAAGTGGCTCAGAATATGATTTCCCAAGTAGAAATATAGCCGCTTTTGCAGAAAACCTGATTTACATTAATGATAAATGGAGCATTACGCCAGGCCTGCGTTTTGAGCACATCGCTACCGCATCAGATGGGTATTATAGAATAATCGTCAAAGATTTAGCTGGTAACATAATAGATGAACGTACGATCGAAGAAGAAAAAGAAAGATCCCGTTCCTTGGTTCTATTGGGATGGGGAACCAGCTACCGTCCTAAATCAGGAACGGAAATATACGCCAACCTGTCTCAAAATTTCAGAGGCGTGAACTTCAACGACCTTAGGGTACGAAACGCTAATTTCAGAGTTGACTCCCTCTTGACCGATGAAAGGGGCTTCACATTCGATTTAGGGGCACGTGGCGACTTTTCTGAGGGCATCATAAACTATGACGCCGGATTCTTTTTGATCCATTACAACGACCGTCTGGGCACATTACTGCTTACTGATCCAGAAACAGGGGGCACTTATAGGTACCGAACCAATGTATCCCGCTCTCGTAGCTTAGGATTTGAGTGCTATGCGGATATAGATCTGATCAAAGCCCTTAGCACAATTGACAATCCGCACGGACTGACACTAAGCGCGAACATCGGGTTTACTAATGCCATTTACATCGCACCCGAACAAAGTGCAATAGATAGAAATCAAGTAGAGAATGTACCTCCACTTATTCTTCGATCCGGCTTGAATTACAACTATAATAAATGGTCCGTGTACTGGAAGTTCGGCTACACCTCACAGCATTATTCAGATGCGACCAACGCACTCAGTTCACCAACAGCCATCGCAGGAGTTATCCCCAGTTATTGGGTGATGGATGCAGGTGCGGCCTTTCAAAACAAAGGACTTAGCGTGAAATTAAGTGTGGATAATATCACCAATCAAATGTACTACACTCGTAGAGCTGTGGCCTTTCCCGGTCCGGGCATCATATCGGCTGAGGGGATCAGTGCTTTTTTGACTTTGGGGTATACTTGGTGAAGAAAAATCACTTGGTCTTACACAAGGCGACCAATAGGGTCGCCCCTACACTTTCACCTTATCCCTTCCTCATTGCCTCTAGCTTATCCGCCAGTTTTTCTGCCTCATCGTACTTGAGCGCAGCAGATTTCACATCTCCGGAACGCTGTATGTCGCGTGCTTCTTCCAGTAGGCGGCGATATTCTTTTTCTAATTTCTTAGCAGGGTCTTTCTTAAAAAATCCGAACATAACTTCAGTCGATTAAATGTTTATAGAGACCATTTAACACGACAAGGTGGCTTTGGTTCAGACGTATTGATTTTACAAGTGCCCGCGCAAGGGATAGCAGTGGTTATGAAGCCGCTGAATGCGCCCTGTTTGGCGGCATAGCGGGGCTGATCAGAGGAAGACACCGCTATGCCTGCCAAACAGCAGCAGGCAGCGGCTGAATTTGAACGGATAGCCCGGTGGACGCAGTGAAAGGCTGCGATTTGTGTAAATCCGATAAATTGCTGTAGAGCAAATTCATGAATTTGCTCTACCCTATTTAGCAGCGAAGATGAGCAGCCTTTTATTGCGGGCATGCGCCCTATAAATCATCAGCTCCTTAAACAATTGGCGTACCCTCTACGGCCGCTCGCTCCGCGAAACGATTTTGAATGCGTTTGGTGATCGGTCTTTGACCATTGGTATACCCTATTTCGCGTCCGTCAATAGTATGTACGGGCGTGATCTCTCCCATGGTGCCGGTCATGAACACCTCATCAGCCGCGTGGAATTCCGCTAAAGAAATATTGCGTTGTGTACAAGTGATACCGATCTCTTTGCAGATCTCTATTACCAAGCCACGAGTGATTCCTGGCAGGCAGGCATGTGCGTGTGGCGTATGCACTTCGCCGCCTTTGACCATGAAAATATTGGTACCATTGACCTCCGCGGCAAAACCGTGTATATCTAACATGAGTGCAGCATCCGCACCTGCTAAATTGCTTTCGATCTTTGCCAATATGTTATTGATCAGATTGTTGTGATGGATCTTACTGTCAATACACATGGGGCTGTTTCTACGGGTAGTAGAGGTGATCAGACTTACGCCATTGGAATCATAAACAGGGGGTTTATATTCTGGCAGGATGATCAGTGTAAGCCCTTTTTGATTCAAGCGAGGATCCATACCGCTGGTGATCTTTTCACCACGGGTCAAGGTCAGGCGCACATGCGTATCTGTTAAAAAATCATTGGCTTTTAATGTCTGGAAGAGTGCGACTTTTATGGTATCGTTATCAGGCACATTTTTAAAAAACATGGCTTTAGCCGAGTCTTGTAATCTGTTCAAATGTTTATCCAAACAAAACACTCTGTTATCATATACTCGCAGGCCTTCCCAGACCGCATCACCTCCTTGGACGACGCTGTCAAAAACAGAGACTTTCGCTTCATCTCTGTGGTATAGCTCACCATTGATGTAAACTTTGACATCGGCGTTCTGGGGGTAGAAAGGCTGTAACATTAGGTTAATTTTTCATTTTAGTTTAAGCAGATTTAAAAGTACAATTGCTAATGCAATATACAGGTAAATCTGTTCTTAGATGCCTCAAGTTTTTGTGACCATTTGAACAAACATACATCAAACTCTTGTTGTTGGATAGCTTACAATTCTGCTTGAATTGGGTTTTATTCTTGTAAAAATACTTTGAGCTACTATCTTCGCGAAGTTTTTACGACATCGCCGACTTGGGGTTCAATTGAACAGCACCCTCATTACCAGTAGAGAGAATTGATAGAATTATGTCAGATAATTTAGTGATCGTAGAGTCACCCGCCAAGGCCAAAACCATTGAAAAATACTTAGGTAAAGATTATACTGTGACTTCATGTTACGGTCATATTCGCGATCTACCCAAATCTAGCGATGCTATTGACGTGGATCAGAACTACACTCCGAAATACGTTGTTCCCAAAGAAAAGAAAGAGGTAGTTGGCAAACTAAAAAAGTTGTCCAAATCCGCTAAACAGGTATGGTTAGCAACGGATGAGGACCGTGAAGGAGAAGCTATTTCTTGGCATTTGTGCGAGGTGTTGGGGTTAAATCCAAGTGAGACCAAGCGCATTGTTTTTCATGAGATCACTAAACCGGCGATTCAAAAGGCGATCTCTAACCCTCGTTATGTGAATCAGAACTTGGTGAATGCGCAGCAAGCGCGCCGTGTTTTGGATCGTTTAGTGGGTTTTGAAGTCTCTCCGGTACTATGGCGTAAAATCAGTAGAAGTGGTTCTTTAAGTGCGGGTCGTGTACAGTCTGTCGCGGTTCGATTGATCGTGGAAAGAGACCGTTCCATTGAAGCCTTTGAGAGCAAGGCACAGTTTAAAGTAACGGCACTCTTTCATGTTAAAGATGAGAACGGTAAGAATGTCATCTTAAAAGCGGAGTTACCAAAGAAATTCGAGACCGAAGCGGACGCGCAGTCTTTCACAGATAAATGTAATGGGGCCACCTTCACGATAGGTGACATTCAGGTTAAACCTGCTAAACGTAAGCCTACTGCTCCCTTTACTACTTCTACTCTACAACAGCAAGCCAGTAGTAAATTGGGCTTTTCGGTAAGTAGAACCATGCGGGTCGCCCAAAAGCTGTACGAAGCGGGTAAGATCACTTACATGCGTACCGATTCTACCTTTCTATCAGAAACCGCGAGAGCAAATGCTAAAGCGACCATTCTGCAAGATTACGGTAATGAATATCACGAAGAACGCATTTTCAAAACCAAATCAGCGGGCGCACAAGAGGCACACGAAGCGATCAGACCTACTTACTTTGAAAATAGAGAAGCCAGTAACGATCGTGATGAGCAGCGTTTATATGAGTTGATCTGGAAACGCTCTATCGCTTCGCAAATGAGCGAGGCCCGCTTAGAGCGCACAACGGTTGGCATTGAGATCGATACTACTTCTGAACGCTTGGTAGCTAAAGGGGAAGTATTGAAGTTTGATGGTTTCTTAAAAGTTTATCGCGAAGCCGCTTTAGATGAAGATCAAGGAGAAGATGACAATAGCGGCATTTTACCGCCTTTATCTGTTGGTCAGGTGCTTGATTTACATTTATTGACCGCTAGAGAGCGTTTTGACCGTCCGCCAGCCCGTTTCAATGAGGCTACCCTCGTTAAAAAGTTGGAGGAATTAGGTATTGGTAGACCATCTACCTATGCACCGACCATCAGTACGATTCAAAAGAGAGAATACGCGGTTAAAGAAAGTCGTGAGGGCTATATGCGCGATTATGTGGAGATCAGCTTAGAGGGTCCAAAAGGTGGTCCGCTAAAAGAGGTGAAAAGAGAAGTAAAGCAAGAACGTACGGGTGTAGAGAAAAATAAATTATTCCCTACGGATACGGGAATCGTAGTGAATGACTTCTTGGTCAAATACTTCCAGAACATCTTAGACTACAACTTCACCGCGCAGATCGAAAAGCAATTCGATGAGATCGCCGATGGTAATATGGAGTGGAGTTCTATGATAGATGATTTCTACAAGCCCTTCCATGAAACGGTAGAAGACACCTTAGAAAACGCGGAACGCTCTTCTGGTGAAAGAGAATTAGGCGTAGATCCGAAAAGTGGGAAGATAGTCATCTGCCGTTTGGGCAGATACGGACCGATGGTACAGATCGGCAAACCTGACCCGAACGATAAAGAGGCGGAGAAGCCTAAATTCGCCAAGATTCGCCCTCCATATACCCTTCAGAACATCACTCTTGAACAAGCACTTGAGTTTTTCAAACTACCCCGCGTACTTGGTGAGTTAGAAGGGCAGCCTGTAAAAGCCAATGAGGGTCGTTTTGGGCCTTATGTACAATTGGGCAAGCTCTTTGCTTCTATACCCGCAGAGCAAGACGTGATGACCATCTCTTATGATGACGCTGTGGTTTTGATCAAAGCTAAGAAAGAAGCCGAAGCGAAGAAGATGATCAAAGACTTTGGGGAAGAAGCAGGTATCCAGATTCTAAATGGAAGATGGGGTCCCTACATAAAGGCAGGTAAGAAAAATGTCAAGATTCCGAAAGACAAAGTACCTGCTGAACTTACGCTTGAAGAATGTCAAGAACTAGTAGCGAAGGCTCCTGAGAAAAAAGGTAGAGCGCGCAAAAAAAAGTAGCCGCGAAGCCGACCGAACTTAAGTTCAAACTCAAACTTATCTATGCCATATCGTCTGTTTACTATATTTTAGTAAACTGCGCATTCGTGTGCGCTTAATGGACTGTGTTTATGGATAAGGATTTACAAAACTTACTTTATTTATTGGAAGACCCTGATGAAAAAATCGGGGCGGAGATCATTTCGGCTTTAGCCGCGAAAGGAGATCTTTATTATGACAAACTTTACGATTTTTATTTAAACAATGATGACGATCTCATAGAAGATCGTCTCGAAGTCGTATTGAGGCGGATCAGGTTCGAGATGGTCAGTATCGGTTTTGAAAAATGGTTAGCTAAAGAGGAGTATGATTTATTAGATGCCCTTTTATTACTTCCCAGATTAGAGCATCATGATTTAGATGAGGCGTGGATAAAACAAAGAATCGAACTGATTCTAAATGACATTCATTTCACGACCAGTTTACGGCATACACCCATGGAGGCTATCCACGAACTGAATAACGTCATTTTCAATACCCATGATTTTGAGGTTTCTAGTGGAACAGATGCGAATCAGTTCCATATCAATAGCTTACTTTCTCATAAAACCGGTCACCCGCTTTTAATCAGTTGCCTGTATTATATACTAAGCAACAGGTCTGACCTACCCATGAAAGCCATTTTATTGCCGGGTAAAATGATAATGGGGGTACCTACTCGACGAAAACAAAGCCAAAAAACAGCAACGGAGACTGGCTTCACCGATGATAAAATCGCTTTCTATGTGGACCCTACCCAAAAGGGAGCCATTTACGAATTAGAGTACTTCAAAAAACAAGCGAGAAAAGCAGGTGTTCCCTTCCGTTCATCAGATTTAAAAGCGAGTACAGAATTGGGTATCATCGTTCAATTACTGGATGAGCTGCGCAATTGTTATGATTCTTTAAACGATCACACCCGAGCCGAAGAAATAGAAAATTTCTTGGCAATGATCTGATTAAAGTCTTATAAAAGAAACAGCCCCACAGTAAAAAATACTGTGGGGCTGTTTCTTTTATTGGGCTTGTTTACTTAAGCCAGTCGAATCATCTTCAAAAACTCAGCTCTGTAAGCATCATCCTCAAAAATGCCGTAATACTTAGAAGTCACTGTACTGCTGGTCACATCTTTGATGCCGCGAGTTGCCACACATGCGTGGTCCGCCTCTAAAAGCACTGCTACATGCTCTGTTTGCAAGCTCTCTTTCAAGGCATTCGCGATCTGCATAGTCAAGCGTTCTTGCACCTGCGGGCGTTTCGCATAATACTGTACCAATCTATTGATCTTCGATAAACCGATCACTCTACCTTGAGGAATGTAGGCAACATGAGCCATGCCCGTAATAGGTACAAAGTGATGTTCGCAATTGGAATGAAAGGTGATGTCTCTTTCAACCAACATACCATCGTACTGGTATTTATTCTCGAAAAGCGTAACGGCTGGTTTATTGGCAGGATTCAGACCGCTAAAAATCTCTTTTACATACATTTTAGCCACCCGCCTTGGTGTTCCTTTCAAGCTATCATCCGTAAGATCTAAGCCAAGCACCTCCATGATTTGCCTGAAATGACCTTCGATCTTTGTGATTTTCTCCGCATCGGTGAGTTTGAAAGCATCTTCTCGAAGCGGGGTGTTCAAACTTGTAAGAATATGTTGATCTCCCATCTCATCGTGTAACTCATCCGAGTCACTTCCATTATGATGTTCGCAACAGGAATGACTTTTCCCATTGTGTTCGTGAACATGACCATTTCTCGACGTCTCCTGCACTCCGTTCAACGAGTGCGTTCCATTCAGATTTTTCATTAATTCCTGTTTATGGTGGCGTGCGGTCGATAGATCAATTTGGCTTTGTTAAGGGCAAGATAGCACGACAAGCACGAAATCATTCGTTATGAACAATCCTTTTTCATAACGGCAAAAAGCCGAATTGGTTCAGCTTTTAACATCTTCGCTCTTTTAGACCTCTCTTTTAGTCAATTGTTACACTTTTAGTCCTAAGAATTAGTGTTAAAATATCCCCTTTTCATCCTTATCTTTGCACGCTTTTAAAATCCTGAGGCTGCGCCCTCCGCAAAGCTCCGGGTCGGGCTATCCGCTAAATAAAGCACGCTGCCTGTCGGTTCGTTGCTCACCCTATTGGTGGCTACCTCTGGGCCGCCCCCAATAGGGTGGCACTCACTCGCCATTCAGCGCACTTTATACCGCTCCTATCCCTCGCAGAAGCACCATCTACCATCATAATAAGACCAAGAGAAAGGTACTGCCATGCAACTCAATACATTGACCGCCATCTCTCCTATCGACGGGCGTTATAGAAAAAAGATAAATGAACTCAGTCCTTTCTTTTCAGAATTCGGACTCATTAAATACCGCCTAATGGTGGAAGTGGAGTATTTCATTGCTTTGTGTGAGATTCCCCTACCTCAGCTCGATATTATCGAAGAAGCCATGTTCCCTGTTCTTAGAGCACTTTATGAAAACTTTGACATCAAGGAAGCTGAAAAAATCAAAGAAATAGAAAAAACCACCAATCATGATGTAAAGGCGGTTGAATATTATCTAAAAGATGCTTTCGATCAACTGGGCTTATCCTCTTTTAAGGAATTCATACATTTCGGACTTACCTCTCAAGACATTAACAATACAGCAGTACCCCTGTCCATTGCCGATGCTTTCGAGAATGTATTCATACAAGAATTAGAAGATCTGATAGAATTGATCGGTCAGATGGGTAAAGACTGGTGCTCTATACCTATGCTGTCCCGTACACATGGTCAAACCGCCTCTCCTACCCTTTTGGGCAAGGAAATACTTGTTTTTTGGGATCGCTTGATCGAGCAATATCAATATTATGAGAGCATTCCACATGCTGCGAAATTCGGCGGTGCGGTAGGTAACTTCAACGCGCACTATGTCGCCTACCCAGACATCAACTGGATGGAATTCGGTGAAGATTTCTTAGAACACTTGGGCTTATACCGAACACAGTTCACCACTCAGATCGAACCTTATGACCATATGGCGGCTATGTTCGACTTTCTCAAAAGAATCAATACGATTCTGATAGATTTCAGTAGAGATATCTGGACGTACATCTCTATGGATTATTTCAAACAAAGACTGAAAGAAGGGGAAGTAGGCAGTAGCACCATGCCCCATAAAGTAAACCCGATCGATTTTGAAAACGCGGAAGGAAACTTAGGCATTGCCAACGCGCTATTCGAGCATATGAGCGCGAAGCTTCCTATTTCACGTCTGCAAAGAGATTTGACTGACTCTACGGTAAGTCGGAACATAGGTGTACCCATTGCACATAGCCTTTTGGCCATGAAAAACCTGACCAAAGGCTTGCACAAACTTGTGCTGAACGAAGCTAAGATCGAAGCAGACCTAGAAGATAACTGGGTAGTAGTAGCCGAGGCGATTCAAACCGTTTTAAGAAGGGAGTCTTATCCTAACCCTTATGAAGCATTGAAAGCACTGACCCGTCAGCACAATAAGATCACCCAAACAGAGATACATGCATTTGTAGATGGGCTGGACATTAGCAATGAACTAAAAGAAGAATTAAAAGCCATTAGTCCGTTCAACTATACTGGAAGAGTCCCTGATTTTGAAGAAGATGAACTTTAATCGTTTTGAGTTGTGGTTATAGGTAGCGGTGTATGAAACAATAAGTGTGTATGGCAAATACTTTCAAAGAAGGTATTCATTATTATTTCGATAAAAACGGACTGATGGTTATGACCGAGCAATACCTCAGTGAGCGGGGCTATTGCTGTAAAAACGGCTGTAAGCACTGTCCCTATGGATATGTAAAAAAGAAGCCATTCCCAATTTTCAAAACCGAAAAGAAAATCAATAAAAATACTTAATGAAGAGCTGTTCCCCTCTTCTTTGAACCTTTTCTTTGTTAGCGCATATTGTAGTGAAGACAAAACTTCAAAGCTTATCTTTGCAACATGCGTATCGGAATTTTTTTTGGTGGTCGTTCCCGTGAACGAGAAATATCATTTGCCGGAGGTAGAACAGTGTTCGACAACCTTGACAAGAGCCTATTTGAGCCTGTTCCCATTTTTGTTGACAGCTTCGGTAACTTCATACTTATTGAAACGCCTTATTTATACAAAGGCAGTGTACGGGACTTCTACCCGCCAATTGAGCACATCCCCAAATCTGATTTTCAAATTTATGCGGAATCTTTAGGGGATTTAAGTATTGAAGAACAGGAACAGTTGTTCACCTCATTAGGTAAGAGCATTAATGTTCACGAGTTCAAAGATCATTTCGACTTCGCTTTTTTGGCTTTGCATGGTGCTTATGGAGAAGATGGTAGCTTGCAAGGCATTCTTCAATGGTCAGGTATTCCTTATAGTGCATCCGGTATTTTAGCCTCTGCTATGGGCATGGATAAAGTCTTTCAAAAAAGACTAATGGCTGGTGGGGATTTCCCACTGCCTGCCTATCATGCGATCAAGCGTGAACAGTGGCTTACGCTCGACCAAGACCAGAGGACGGTACTATATCGAAAACTGATCAATGGTCTGGGCAAGCCATTTGTGGTAAAACCTGCCAATCAAGGCTCATCCATTGGTGCTTCTATTGTTGGAGAAGGCGAATTCAAGTCCTTCGAAAAATCAGTCAATTCCGCCTTTTTCATTGATCAGATCCATACTGCGGAATGGCGCAGTTTCAGCGAAGCTGAAAAAGAAGACCGCATAAAAGAGTTGGTCGACCTACGCTCTGGTGTTGGACTTCCTGTTCTTTTAAGTGGTGAAAACATAAGCGATGAGTTGATCTATCATCCGGATGTGCTGTTTGAAAAACTGGAGAAACGGAGTGCCGAACATAGCTCTAAACTCCTATTCTTGGCCGCATTAGACCAAGAAACAGAAGTGCTTTGCGAAGCATTCATCTCAGGAAAAGAGTTCAGCTGTGTGGTGGTTCGCGATGAGCATGGAAAAGCCATCGCCCTTCCCCCTACAGAGATCAGAAAAGGTAGTGAAGTATTCGATTACCGATCTAAGTATTTAGCGGGTTTAAGTAGTAAAGTCACCCCCATTGAATTAGATGTTGACGCAGTATCAGCCATTCGCTCTGCCTGTGCGCATTTGTTCGAGCATGGGCGTTTTCAGGTCTATGCCCGTATTGATGGCTTCTATGGTGAGGATGGGCAGATATACCTCAATGACCCGAATACCACATCAGGTATGTTGCCCAGTAGCTTCTTTTTTCACCAAGCTGCTGAAATAGGATTGAGTCCGAAAGATTTCCTCACTTTCATCATTCATCGCTCCTATGCGGAACGCATTTCCAGTACCTCATTAGGGCATCAATACCAAGCAGATTTTAAGCGTTTACAAGCTGCTATGCATACGAAGCAACAGCAGCAGGCGGAACGCATTCGAGTAGGCGTGGTCATGGGTGGCTATTCTTCAGAAAGACATATATCCGTTGAAAGCGGCCGGAATATCTTCGAGAAGCTATCTGCCAGTGAAAAGTACGCGCCCATTCCTATTTTCTTGACCGGTGATGATAGTGCTTATCAGCTGCATCAGATACCCATCAATATCTTATTGAAAGACAATGCGGATGACATACGTGATAAGATCATGCACTTTAAAGAGCATCCAGCTCTTGAAGTGATCAGAAAAGATTGCATCAGCATTAAAAATAAGTTTTCAGGATCGGATCAATTGGCCCCTCCGACGACTCTCAGCATTGATAAATTAGCCGAAAAGGTGGATGTCGTATTCATCGCCCTACACGGTAGACCAGGTGAGGACGGCACCTTACAGAAGTCTTTAGAGGCTAAGGGTATCCCCTATAATGGATCCGGTATCGCTTCTTCACTGACTACGATCAACAAGTATAACACCCTTCAGTTCTTGCGTTCTAAAGGCTTTCATACTGCCGATCAAGTGCTCATTCATCAAGTAGATTGGGAAAAAGACCCAGCTGCTTGTATCACTACTTTAGCTGAACAACTAAGCTTTCCATTCATAGCCAAGCCCGTTGACGATGGTTGTAGTAGCGCAGTGAAGAAAATAGATGATGCCGAAGAGTTCAAAGCCTTCGCACAACTGATGTTCCGCCAAACGGAAGACCTGGATCCTATTGCTTCTGAAACACTGGGCTTATTACCCAAAGAGGAATTTCCCATTAAGTCGGTGATCTTATGTGAAGAGTTGATACACGCCAAAGATGCGGATCACTTCTTGGAGGTGACCGGCGGACTGATCACTTCTTATGATGAACAAGGGCAGCTTCAATACGAATTATTCGAACCTTCAGAGACCTTGGCCGACGATGAAATATTGAGTTTAGAGGAAAAGTTCTTAGCCGGACAAGGTCAGAACATCACCCCTGCTCGTTTTTCTGGTAATCCTGAGCAAGCAGCAAAGATATCTGCTGCTGTAAGAGCAGATTTAGCTAAAGCGGCACAACTACTTGACGTACAAGGCTATGCCCGCATTGATGCTTTTGTATGGATCAAAGGGGAAGAAATACGCACCTACATCATTGAAGTGAATTCCTTGCCAGGGATGACTCCTGCTACCTGTATTTTCCATCAGTGTGCCATTAACGGCTACTCTCCTTTTGGCTTTATTGACGGAATCTTGAGTTTTGGAATAGAACGTCAAAAAAGGACCGTTGCGCAACATTCCTGATTTTTCGTTAATTTGGGAGTCACAAAATTGACTTGCTTTGGAACAATACGCAGCAGTACTCAACTTCGCCATTCCCGCCTTCATGCTACTGATCGCTATTGAATACTTCTTTAGCCGAAGGAAAGGCGTCTCTGTATATAGAGCTTTTGATACCATCAGTAGCCTGAGTTCAGGCATGACCAATGTGATCAAAGATGTATTGGGTCTGACCTTCATCATCATCAGTTATGCTTGGATGGTAGACAAGGTGGCCCTCTTTAGCATTGAGTCTTCTGTTGCTTTGTATGTACTTGCTTTTATCGGTAAAGATTTCGCAGGTTATTGGAGTCACCGTTTTGAGCACGAGATCAATGTATTCTGGAATAGACACATCATACACCACAGTAGTGAAGAGTTCAATTTAGCCTGCGCCTTGCGTCAGAACATCTCTACCTTCTTAGGCATTTTCTTCTTTTTGTATTTCCCATTAGCCTTGCTTGGTGTACCTGCCGAGGTGGTGATGATCGTTGCCCCTTTACACCTATTCGCTCAATTCTGGTACCACACTCGCTTGATCGACCGCATGGGCTTTTTAGAACACATTATTGTTACCCCTTCACACCATAGGGTGCATCATGCGATCAATGACATCTATTTAGATAAGAACTACGGGCAGATTTTTATTTTTTGGGATAAGTGGTTCGGTACTTTTCAAGAGGAACTGCCTGAGGAGCCGCCTGTATATGGAGTCAAGAAGGCGGTAAGTACTTGGAACCCCGTATTGATCAATTTCCAGCATATGTGGCAGATCGCAAAGGATTCTTGGCGTACAGAGCGTTTGTGGGATAAGATCAGAGTGTGGTTCATGCCAACAGGATGGCGTCCTGAAGATGTTCAGAAAGCATATCCAGTAGCCTTTACTACAGACCCTTATACTAGAGATAAGTATGAAACGAAAGCCAGTATGCCACTGAAAACATGGGTTTTCATTCAGTTTTTGATTTGCAATTCTTTGATGTTGTATTTATTCAACACTATTGCCAATTTCAGTTTCCCTTATTTGGTGGCTTATGGGGGCTTTATCGTCATTACGGTATTTTCTTATACCTCGCTAATGGATGGCAGTCGCTGGGCATTGGTTTCAGAAGCCATTAAGCTGGCATTGGGTATTGTATTGATTTACAGCTTAGGAGGTTGGTTCGGAGTCGATCAATACTTCAGCGGTGCGACAACGATCATGATCGCTTATCTGATCATTTCCATGTTGGGTACGATGTATTTCGCC
>JAHDGT010000062.1 GCA_020631675.1 Bacteroidota bacterium | reverse complement strand
CAAGAATAGTAGGTACGTTGGTATTCATAGTTTGCGTATGCTATGCTGAAAATTGCTTCTTTATCTATTATTCGTAATGCTGCGTGCCCGCAATAAAAGCCTGCGCTAGTAATACAGATTAAAAATCGGCACACAGCACGAAAGTCTCACGTCTCGAGTCTCATATCTCGGGTCTAAAAAAGCGCAAGCTTTCACTGCGTCCACCGGGCTATCCGTTAAAATTCAGTCGCTGCCTGCTGCTTCGGGGCAGGCTTAAAAATGGCTACCTCTGGGCCGCCTTTTTAAGCCGCCCCTCAGGGCGCATTCACCGCCTTCATTACCACTCCTATCCCTCGCAGGGGATTTTAAAAAATTGACGCCCGCTTGAAATGCCAGCGCACTAACCCCTAAAAGTAATAAATGTTCTTCAAATCTTATCTTTGTCGCTATTGCACTGCAACATACATCATATACTACCATTTTTAACCTTCATAGAGTTCCTGAAGCTTGTCATCTTTTTCTTACCAACATCAAAGCGTTGCTCAATTTCACGAGCAGTTATACAATGGGCAGATCAGTTGTATGCAGGTGGTTCAGTACTATCTGGATCAGATCGTCGATCAATCCCAACTCAATGTTTTCCTAGAGGTCTTCTCGACAGAGGCACTGACCAAAGCGATGGAACTCGATGAACAGCTACGAACAAGGCCTGATGCCCCTCGTGGCAAATTATTCGGTGTAGTGATCGGTATTAAAGATGTGATCTGCTATAAAGGGCACAAAGTAAGAGCCGCCTCTAAGATATTAGGTGATTTCGAGAGCGTTTACAGTGCCACTGCCGTAGAACGCCTGCTCGCCGAAGACGCCATCATCCTAGGCAGCCTCAATTGCGATGAGTTCGGCATGGGCAGTACCAATGAAAACTCTGCTTTTGGCCCTGTACGAAACGCCTACGATCAAACCAAAGTACCTGGCGGATCTAGTGGCGGATCCGCAGTAGCCATACAAGCCGATATGTGCATGATCGCATTGGGCAGCGACACGGGCGGCTCCGTCAGGCAGCCCGCTTCTTTTTGTGATGTGGTCGGTTTCAAACCCAGCTACGGGCGAATATCCCGTCACGGACTTATTGCTTATGCTTCTTCTTTTGATCAAATAGGCCTACTAACAAAATCTGTTGAAGATGCCGCATTAAGCTTAGAAATCATGGCAGGCCCTGATGCTTATGACGCCACTTGCTTACAAGAAGAGCCAGTAACCTACAGTCAATTATTTCATCCGTCGCATTCATCAGACAAACCACTAAAAATCGCCTATATCCAACAATGTCTGGATCACCCTGGGCTGGACCCCGAAATACGAGAAAACATGCGGGCAAAAATTGACCAGCTAACTCAAGCTGGTCATAAAGTCAGTGCGGTAGACTTTCCGTATATGGATCAGATCGTAGCCACCTACTACATACTCACCACGGCGGAGGCTTCTAGTAATTTATCGCGTTATGATGGGGTGCATTTTGCTTATCGGGCAAAAGACACCAAAAACTTAGAAGAAGTATACACCAAAACCCGAACAGCTGGGTTTGGCATGGAAGTCAAGCGCAGGATCATGCTCGGCACATTCGTCTTAAGTGCGGGCTATTTCGACGCTTACTACGGGCAAGCTCAAAAAGTCAGACGCATCTTACAGACCACTAGTGATAAGATATACGAAGCACATGATCTTATAGTGCTTCCCACCACTACTAGTACAGCTTTTGAGTTGGGTGCGAAACAAGATCCTGTTTCCGTATATTTGAGTGATGTATTTACTGTTTTGGCTAATTTAATTGGATCTCCGGCTATATCATTGCCCTTGTTCAAACACAGCAATGGCATGCCCTATGGCTTACAATTACTCACTAAAAGAGGTGCTGATGCTGCTTTATTAAGTGCGGCCCACCAAATCTCCTCCATGCGCGTTTAACGTGTATGCCCCTTCCCCAAATCCCCTTCCCTTCGGAAAACAATTGAAGCAAGCTTTTTTTGTAGTTATTGTTTTGCCGCCCCTTCGTATCTTTGGAAAACCCATTCGTGAGGCTTTAATTAATAAAGCCTCCTATTTACACCCATTTGCTTTATGAACTCACCCATGAAGAAACTCATTAGCTTCTTTTGTTGCCTTTGTTTGCTTTCCAGTACGGCAGTTTTTGCCCAGGGCGGTGATGGCGACTCAAAAGACAAGCAAAGCATTGATTTCAATACTTTGCCAGAACTACTGTTCCCCGATGAAAAAACGCTAGACGAAACAGGTGCGGCATTAGACACCTCGCAGCTCAATCCAGATCTGTTAGAATCTATCCGTCAGCTTGGCAAAAAAGACATGCTCATGCCCAGTAAAGTGGAGCGCAAGATCATTAGCACAACGATCACCAGCGACCCCACTTCCGGAGAAGTAGATATTGAACGCACTGTAGATGGTCAGCCACTGAAGCTTTCGGGCAATGACCCGGTAATGGATGCTCCTAAAGCTGTTGCTAAATCGAATAAGAAAACGATAAGCAGCAAAAAGGATACAGCTCAAAAACCGAAGGTCAATAAGCAGAAATACACGCCTAATGTGATCAAAGAGGGCGAAAGCGTACCGGGGCTGATACTAGGACCTATGTTCCCGAATAATAGCAGTAATAGTAGTAGCACACCTACTACCAGCAGTCCTTCACCACGAACGTCGATTTCCGCAGTAGAATATGGAATCAGCAATAACAGCAGATATGATTATGGTGCAGGCAAAGTAGCTGTCCCCAGCTATAACCTGAGCGATGAAGAATTGAATTTATACAACAATCGCCCTCCTTCAAATGTGATCAAGAATAACAAGCTGATCAGCAGCGTCAATAGAAGCGTGGGGAGCATGAACAATAATAGAATCCCTGTAGTAGATCACAATACTTATCGCAATCGTTTAGCTGCCTTACCTACCATCATACCGATGGAGTATAACGAGTTCGTAGGCAAGTTCATCGATTTGTATATGATCGACAAGCGCAAGGAAGTGGCTAAGATGTTACCGAGGTCGGATCTCTATTACCCTATTTTCAGTGAGGTGCTGAATCGGTATAACCTGCCTAATGAACTAAAGCATTTACCCGTTGTCCTCTCCGCACTTTACCCACATGCTTCTGATAGTAAGGGGGCTTCCGGTCTTTGGCTTATGCCTTATGGCACCGGCAAACTGTACGAATTAGAAAGCAACTCCTATATTGACGAGCGTCGTGACCCTAAATTGTCTACTGAAGCTGCTGTACAGCAGTTAAGTAAATTACACGATCGTTACAGAGACTGGTACTTGGTTATTGCTGCTTACCACTGTGGCGTAGGTGCCATGAACAAGGCCATTCGTCAAAGCGGCAACAAGCAAGATTACTGGCAAGTAGCAGAGTTTTTACCCCCGGAAACGCAAGCCTATGTGCCTTTGTTCATCGCGGCGAACTACGTGATGAATCATTATGCGGACCACGGTATCCAACATGAAAACCCACCTTATAAGTTCTATGCTACAGATACCATGAACATCATGCATACAACTGATTTACGCGAGGTGGCTATTTTCATAGATATGAATATTGAAGAATTGCAGTTTTTGAATCCTGCTGTAAAACAATATGTGATTCCAAAAACCGCTGGTGGATTCCCACTTAGCATCCCCTCTCATAAAGTTGCTCAATTAGACGCCTATATGGTCAATGTCAAAAAGATGAGAGAGTCGATCGTCATTAAAGGTTTGAAACCAGATGATATACGCTTGAACTTCGATAGTCCTTGGAATTACCCTATGAGTGACTATGACTACCACCCTGCTCAGTACAGTGGTAATGTGATCCGAACAGCAACGATCATTCACACCATTCGTCCAGAAGAAACGTTAGGAGAAATTGCTGTCGAATATGATTGTGAAGCAGATGATATACGCCGTTGGAACGGAATAAAGGGAAATTCCATCAAAGCAGGGGAACCCTTGACCATTCATGTCCTTAGCGAGTTGAAAAACATTTATGCTAACTCACAAGCTAAAGACAAACTATACCAAGAAGATGGCACAAGTGTAGGCAATATATATACGATCAAGCATGTGGTTCAAGCAGGTGAGAATTTACACAGTATAGCCCGCACTTATGAGGTTGATGTTAATTTACTGAAGAACCACAATAATATAAACACTTATATGCCGAACCCAGGCACCACTTTAGAAGTTCCTTTCAAGGATCACGATCCTAAACCGGATCCACGTCCGTAAAATTCGGTGCGAGTTTTACCGTTAAGCGGTGACAGAATAAAAAGTATGCGGTCTGAAGGATGATGAAAAAATTCCTTCAGACCGTTTTTTTATGCCTTGTACTTTTGGCTGCATCAGGCTTTGAGACAATATGGGCGCAGCAGCTGGAAGATGCTCTCGATTCAGATACACTGGCACAGCATGATCAGCAAGAAGCAACACTACTACTTTCTTTGCTGGATGGAAGCCTAATATCATGGCAAGAACTCCTAACACAAGATAAAATCAGTATCATTAAGTTCTGGGATCCTTGGGCAGCCACCCACTGCAAGCCTTGCCAAATGGATCTGGCACAGGCCGCGGAACGCTACCAAAAGTGGAAGGCCGAGGGTTCCGTTCAATTGTATGCGGTTAGTGTTGGCGATACCAAACTGAGCCACGATTTTTTAGCTGAGCAAAGCCTAGTAAATGCGTTTCCTGTACTATTAGATGAGCATGGGGAATTACAGGCACATTTAGGCGTACAGAATGTGCCCTGCTTATTCATTTTTGATAGACAGGGCACATTGGTTTATGACGGACGGACCGACCAGCGTCCTTACGAACAAGTTCTTAGCGAATTGCTGGGCGCTAGCGAGTAAAATTGGCTTTATAGGTTTTCTTATTCCCACATCTATCCGTAGCATCGAATTCGAAGAGATGTTTGCCGGGAGGCACTCTTTCATCAAACCAATAGCGCACATAAGGTGGATCGTGCTCCATTAGTACCCAATTGCCATCTACATAGCCATTATAGGATTCCAATCCACTTAAGCCATCACTGACTTTGATCGTGATGGTTTTGTTTTTACTGGTATTTCTACCCTCTGACATATTGTAGGGCGAAATGATGGGTGCTTTTGTATCGGTAGTGATGTAGTAGGAACCGAATTCTTTACTTCTTGCCGTTAGATAGTTACCATCCCACTTGCTTTTCAGGGCTTTGGTACTCCCGTTGAAACGCTTGAGGATAATGATGGCTTTATCGTATTCCTCAGGTGTTAACTCCCGCTTGGGTTTGATCTTGATATCGAAATGCTTATGTACGGGTGTGTACTGATCTTGTAGTCGGTGCACATTGGACAATAGCTTGCCTGTTTCGTCCGCTTTTTCCTTGTATTGGAAGGCTAAATCATTGTAAAAGCTACCGTAAGGAAAGAAGATATTGATCTTGTCTTTCTCAAAATAGTTATCGGTATTATAGCGCATGAGCTGGGAAAAGTTGTCTCCCAAAGCTGGTGTTTTGAGGGGTTTAGACGGATCGTACTGTAACATAAAGCTGAGTATGGAAGTGTTTCCTTTCACGTCTTTCACCTTGAAAACGATTTTATGTAGCAGGGTGTCGCCTATATTGATCACACCTTTTTCGTGTATGTGATCGTAAATGGTCAGATTATTACCTGGATCTTTAAAGCATTTGGTCATCCAACCTTTGCCGCTGTTTTTGTAGTGGTAATCGCAATGCGAGTTGAGGTAGCGGGTTTCATGAAAACCCACTTCATCCATTTTGAAGGCGAAGACGGTTTGTCCGTTATCGATCAGCTCCATGCTGTAGAAACCGTTTAGGTTTTCGGCCTCATCTAATTTGTCGTAGGCTTTTAATCCTAGGGCTACAGAAGGCGTACCTACTTTTAATATTTTGGAATTCAGCTCGTGCATGCCTTTGCCGAGCTTTTTAATGCTGTGCACCTTGGGTTTTTCATAGATCATGGTGGCGGGATCTATATTGTATACGGCCAGCCCGTTGATCAAGGGGTGGCGTTTATCAGGCACCTCATAGCCACAGAGCAAGGGGTTCACCGGTACTTCGGAGGCCGTTTCACGAATCTCAAAGTGGAGGTGGGGCGCCGTGGAGCTACCCGTATTACCCGAAATGGCCACTACATCTCCTTTATTGACATAGAGCACCCCGGGCGGAATCTGTTCATCCAGATCGAAGCGTTGTTTGCTGTACTGTAATTGCTTGATGTAACGGGCGATGTTACCGTCGAAACGCTTGAGGTGGGCGTAGACGCTGGTATAGCCATTGGGGTGGTCAATATACAAGGCATTGCCATAGCCTACCGTGGATATTTTCACCCGCGACACATAGCCGTCTTCTACGGAATAGATGCGCTTGCCTTCTACGCCTTCGGTTTTAATGTCTAAGCCCGCATGGAAGTGATTTCGACGCAGCTCACCGAAGGTTCCTGCCAGTATGATGGGTATGTCAACCGGTGAACGGAAGTTTTGCGGGTAGTTGGTGGCAAAGGGGTATTCGCCCAGCGTTTGTGCGGGCAGTATGCCGCAGCAGAGAAGCGCGAAAATTGAGATTAGGATTCTATTTGGCATGATACGCAAGGTCTACTTATTATTCCTCTTCTTCTTTGCCTTGATGCAAAGAAGCAAAAATCAAGAGGGCACCTCAGCATTGAAAATTCATCTTTTGCGTCAAAACGGGAGGACACACAGGTCCTCCCCTACATACAGCAATCATTTTGCAATGCGCTCTGTGAGGGATAGGAATGGAAATGAAACTGCTAAGGAGCGCCCTGAGCGGCGGGCTAAAAAGGCGGCCCAGAGGTAGCCATTTTTAGCCCTGCCAGCGAAGCAGCGAACAGCAGTTGAATTGCAATGGATAGCCCGACCACGCAGTAAAAGCTTGCGCTTTTAGACTTGAGACCCGAGACATGAGACTCGAGACTTTCGTGCTGCATGCCGATATTTTTGCTCACTGCTGGCGCAAGCTTTTATTGCGTGGGCACAGCCTGAACCGCAATATACAATACACACTAAAAATAAGACTGTCAATAAATAGAATAGTCAAAAATCTTGCCTTTGTGGGCTTGGGCGACCACAAGGGAAGCCCCTAAAGGACATTATTGTTTTAATGGAGACCCGATCAGCTGATCCATTTTTTGGTTGTAAGCGTCGAATTTATAGAGGTTGATGTGGCGGCCGCCTTCTATGGTGTGGAAGCCGTCGTTTTTTTTGAGGAGGGGGCGGAGTTTAGCACCTGATTTGTAGGGAACGATGCGATCGGCGGTGCCATGAAAGATGTGTACAGGTAGGCGCACCTCGGACAAATATTGATCGCTTCTGAAGGCGTATTTGAGGGGTATATATTTTACGATCGGGAAGTAATTTTTGGCGACATCGGCGATGTTGTAATAAGGGGTTTCTAATAGGAGCATGCTGGCGTTTACCGTTGGACGGCTGGCTAATTTGGTGGCCATGCCTGAGCCGAGTGAGCGACCGTAGATGATGACTTTTTCTTCTGGGTGGGGACCTTTGCGGAGGAGTTCTTGGTACATGGCGTAGACATCATTGTGGTAGATGTCTTCGTTTTGTTTGCCATAGCTTTTACCGAAGCCGCGGTAGTCCCACAGTAGTACATCATAGCCTCTTCTGAGGAAAATGGGAGCGAAGAATTGGTATTTTTCGATATTGCCCGCATTGCCGTGGAGGAAATAGACCACGCCCTTAGCACTGGATTTTTTATTGCTTTTGATGTAGATGCCATGTAGGCGAACGGAGTCTCCTTTGGTGAGGTTCCATTCTTCGATCTCGTATTTTTTGATGTTGCCTAGTTTGTACTCGTGATCCTGCGACACCTTGCGCATTTGTAGAATGAGGGTTTCTTGGAAGGTGAATGCGAGGAGGTTGAGGAGGGTGTAGCCGGCTAGTAGTAGGAATAGTGTATTGAGGAGAAATTTCATCATTTATTGAAACGGGCGTTGTTATTCTATCTTTTTGTCTTGAGATAGTTTAATGATCCTTTATCGGCAAGGCGGGAGGACACATGGGTCCTCCCCTACAGGGAAAAAGGTCGGTTTACCTCTAAGTAATGAAGTAATATCAATTTCTACACCTTGTCTTTAATTTGGGTTCAAATGCTGCCAATTAGCGGGTTAGGGTGACAGGAATAAAGTTGAATATAGCGGTAAAGTGTCAAAATGTCGGGATATGCGGGCTGGCATAGGCTTTGGGAAATAGGTAGCGTTGAGGGTTCAGAGCGGACGGATCTATGTATCCACCTTTCCGAATCAGATTTCATCAATTTTAGATAACCGACCAACAAACTGTCTATATACTATGCAAAAGGGTACTATCAACGTACAGACGGAAAACATCTTACCTATTATTAAGCGCTATTTGTACAGCGACCAGGAGATTTTCTTACGCGAGCTGATCAGTAACGCGGTGGACGCGACGCAGAAGTTGCGCACCTTATCGGCTAAGGGTATTACTCAAGGCGACTTAGGTGATGTGACCATACAGGTGAGCTTAGATCAAGAGGGACGTACTTTGACGATCGCGGATCGTGGTATTGGTATGACCGCTGAAGAGGTACAAAAGTACATTACCGAAGTGGCTTTCAGTAGTGCGCAAGAGTTCGTGGAGAAGTATGATGATGCCAATGCGGTGATCGGGCATTTCGGTCTGGGTTTCTACTCTGCTTTCATGGTAGCGGATAAGGTGGAGATCAAGACTTTGTCTTACCAAGAGGGAGCGACCGCAGCACACTGGACCAACGAAGGTGGTGTGGAGTATACTTTGGAAGAAGGTGATAAGGCGGAGCGTGGTACAGAGATCATTTTGCACATCAATGAAGACGGCGAAGAATATTTGAAGTCGTCGCGCATTAGCGAGTTGCTGAACAAGTACTGTCGCTTCTTGCCTGTACCGATACAGTTCGGTACCAGAGACGAAGCAGTGCCTAAAGCAGCTGACGCGGATACGGATTCCGATAATGATGCGGAGCAGGAGATGGAGACCATTCAGGTGCCTAATGTGGTGAACGATAATGATCCGATCTGGACGAAGCATCCGAATGATCTGACTGATGAGGATTATCGCGCGTTTTACCGTTTATTGTACCCTATGGAGCCAGCGCCTTTGTTCTGGATCCATCTGAATGTGGATCACCCTTTCCAGTTGACGGGTATTTTGTATTTCCCGGTGATCAAGAGCAATAATTTCGAGGTGCGTAAGGATCGTATTCACTTGTACTCTAATCAAGTATTCGTGACGGATCATGTGGAGGAGATCGTTCCTGATTTCTTAATGTTGTTGCACGGGGTGATCGACTCTCCGGATATTCCGTTGAACGTGTCGCGTAGCTATTTACAGAGCGACCCTGAGGTGAAGAAGATCAACAAGTACATCACGCGTAAGGTGGCAGATAAGTTGGATGAGACCTTTAGAAAAGACCGTGAGTTGTTCGAGAACAATTGGGAGAATATTGGTGCTTTGATCAAGTATGGTATGTTGACCAATGAGAAGTTCTACGACAAGGCTATGAAGTTCTGCTTGTTCGAGGATACGAATGACAAGAAGTACACCTACGAAGAACTGAAGGAAGCGACCAAGAATTCTCAGACCGATAAAGACAGCAATTTAGTTCAGTTGTACAGCACGAACCTAGAAGAACAGTTCAGCTATGTGCGTTCTGCTACGGATGCGGGCTATACCGTTCTGAAGATGGATGTGATGTTGGATCCCCACTTGATGGGTAGTTTGGAGAACAAGAAAAGTGAAATGCGCTTCAAGCGAGTGGATGCCGACACCTTGGACAAACTGATCGAGAAAGACGAGACGATCGAGTCTGTATTGACCGAGGATCAGCAAAAGAGCGTTCAGGAGTTGTTCACGGGCGTGGTAAGCAGTGAGGGTGCTGTTGTTACGGTACAGGCATTATCTCCTAGTGAGCAGCCTGTATTGATCACCAAAAATGAGTTCATGCGCCGTATGAAGGACATGAGCAATATTGGTGGTGCTAATCCTTATGGGGAAATGCCTGAGATGTACAATGTGGTGGTGAATGCGAATCACCCTGTGGTCAGTCAACTAGCTGGTGCGGGAGAGCATAATGATAAGACCGCGGAGCAGTTGTTCTCTTTGGCTTTATTACAGCAGAATATGTTGAAGGGAGAGGCCTTAACCAACTTCATCAATAGAAGTTTGGATTTCATGGCGAAGAAGTGATACTTCAAGACATAAGATTTAAGACGTAAGACGTAAGACTTCGTGCCGTCGCTGAAGTCTCTTTTATACCAGGATGGTTGCGATTACTTCTGTCAAAGCGCTTAAATAAATAGTTCACAAAAAAGGGAGCTTGACGATGTCAAGCTCCCTTTTTTGTGCTACCAAACTGATGATGGGGTCTCTCCCCTATTGATAGCAAATTGCTGATTTGTTTATTGGTTGGGTTGGTTTAGCTACTTGTTGTGTTACTTAACAAGTGCTGCTCCCGCTTTACTCAAGCTAAAGCTGATCTCCAAGCAACGACCGCTATCGGAATAACGCATGGAATCTGCCAGTTGACGCATTAAGAACACCCCTCTACCATTGGGTTCGGTAATACGGGTTGGACAGGTTGGGTCAGGTACTTTTCTTGGGTCAAAACCCTTACCCTCATCTGTCACTTTAATGAACAACTGTTCTTGCCTTTTCTGAAGTGCAACAAATACTTTCTTTCTGGGATCGCAACCGTTACCATGAATGATGCAATTATTGACGGCTTCTGTTAGTACTAATTGTAAATTGAAGTACAGCTGTTCGTCTAATTGAAATTGGTTACGTGCTTTATTTAGAAAGTTTTCTACTTGATGTATGTTTTCAGGTTTGGAGCTTAAGTTCAGTTTCAGTTCTGTAGATTTTTGGAACATAGAAGTAATTTAAAAGTAGTAGTTCTGAGCATCTGATAAACTTGCCGCACAAGTTCATCCAGTATCGTAAGGTGGGGAAAAACACCTTATGTACCCCTTTTTAAGCTTGTTATGCCTATCTCAAAAAGTCATGTAACAGACATAAAAAACCTGCTTTTAGACGAAAAAAGGGCTGTACAGCTACTAAATTAAACCATTTTAACGTTTGTCGCCTGTTTTTTTTCAAAAACATAGATCGTTAAATATGAATTTATTCGCTGCGTAGTCAAGCTACTTTTGCTTGATCGGTCGATTTTTCAGATGCGGTAGGTCGTTATGCTCGCAAAGCTTAAAAGCTGATCGATTGGAAATACCGTTCCACCAAAGACTTATAGTATGGTTTTAAACTAGGCGGAACTGTTTGGTACATTTCCACTTCCGCTTGTCTTTTCTTGAGGTACTCTTCCATTTCAGGCGGTGTCTCACGAGAATATTGCTCAGCGGTTTGTGCTTCTCTTTGATCATCCAACTCCCGCTTCTTCAGCGCATCTTCCGCCTTCAAGAGTTTATCAAGGATTTCATTCTGACGGTTAAGCATTTCTTGGGTGATGCGCTTGTTAACGATGTCTTCCTCCGCCTTTTCCATTTCTTCCGCCAGTTTTTCCAGATCGCCTAAGCTGCCATCCTTACCCTTGCCTTTACCATCCTTATTGAACTCTTCGTTCATTTCTTGTAAGGCCTGTCTAAGTGCCTGTTGTTGTGCTGCCATTTGCGCCGCTTCCTTGCTCATCTTGCCCTTGCCGCCTTTGCCGCCCTTCATCTCTTGGGCCATCTTCTTGAGCGACTCATTGAGTTGCTGTTGCATCTTACCCATCTGTCCGGGCTTCATGCTCGGCGCACTACCCGGCTTATTGCACATTTGGCTACCCGGCATGCCCCCACTCATCTGCTGCTGCATTTGCTGCATGGCTTCATCCAGCATCAGGGCTAAGTTGTTCAAGCCCGTCATGATGAATTGCTGGTTCACATTGGCATCCTTTTTCTTCCGATCTTCCAAGTTCTCGATAGCATCCCCCATATTGCGGTTGATCTCAGCTAATTCGGCCGTGATGAAGGCTTCTAATTGGAAGTTACGCTTGCTCAGTGCCACCAAGCTATCTTCAATCAATTCCCCATCATCCTTCAGTTTGTGCTGCTGTTGCGCTAAGGCGGTATACTGTGGCGTATTCACACTCACACCACCCAGCTCTTCCATCAAATCTTCTTCATCTATAGATAGCGTGATCAGGTTCTCCAAAAGCTGACGAATCGCCTCCATGTCTTCTTGTGCCTGCTCTTGCTGCTGCTGCATTTGCATTTGCTGTAACTCTTGGGCCATCTGCTGCATCTGTTCAGCGGCATTCTTCTGGTTCTCAGAAGCTTTTTGCTGTTGCTGTTGCTGCATATTTTCTTGGCTCTCCTGCATCTGATCGCTGGCCTCTTGCGACTCCTCTTTAGTTTCCTCTTCTAAATCCTGACTCCCGCCTAACTCTTCATTCATCTCTTCCAATTCTTCGATCTCTTCCTTCAGCTTTTCAAACTCTTCTTCGATCTCTTCCTGCTTCTCCATCTGCTCCTCCAAGTTGCCATCTTGGTCTTCTTCGGTTTCTTCCGACAGTTCTTCTTGTTCCTCCGCTAGTTCTTCCAACTTATCAACCGTTTCTTCTAACTTCTGCTCAAACTCCAATTGTTTGAACAGCTCCAGCATACGATCCATTTCCTGCTCCAACTGCTCGTCCGTCATTTCAAAATCTTCCAACTCCTCCATCAACTCTTCTTTGGTCATCTCCTCCAACATCTCTTCCAGCTTCTCCATCATCTCCTTCATCTCATCGGTCATGAGTTCATTCATCATCTCCTCTAACTTCTCCTGCTTCTCAAGAATGTCCTCACTGAACTCTTTATAGTCGTTCTGCTGCTCTTGGTTCTCCTTGAAATTCTGCTGCACCTGCTCGATCTTCTGTTGCATTTCTTTATGCTCCTTGATCAGCTCTTCCATCTTTTCTTTATCCTGCCAGTCCAGCTCTTTCTTCTGCGTCAACTCTTCCTTCAGCTCTTTCAGCTCGTCTTTCAACTCTTCCGAATCTTCTACCAGATCCATCAAGTCCTCTTTTAGCTGTTCGTTATTTTCTTCCGCTTGCTGATCCAGCTCTTCTATGCTTGGTGTAGCATAGGTCATCATCTGCGTCTGTGCCGACTTACTGCCGTTGATCGCATCATTGTCCCACACCATGAAGTAGTAGGTCAAACGATCACCCGCCTTCAAACCCAGTTGCTCCACATTCCAGGTATGCGTATACGAAGTCGCCTGTCTGCCAGCCGTGATGTCCATTGGTAAACTTTCGAAAGTCGCATTGGGATCACCTTTTTCCGGCTCGATCTTGTACAAGAAGCTGAGCGACTTGATACCATAATCATCTGCCGCGTCACCGAAGAAGTATAAATAGCGAACATCAGCACTATCCGCCTTTTGCTCTACGCTGATCGTAGGATAAGCATCCGGGATCACCGATATGGCATAGCTGATAGAATCCGCGTTTTCAATGCGTTCATTGCTCAAGTAAATCGTATAGGGAGTGTCTTTATAGAAACTGCTCGAAAAAGAAAATTCTCGCTCGCCATTGCGCTTGGCTTCTACTAAGTCCGTCTTCCCTTTGAACTTCAATTGTACTTTATCGGTATTCTCCGCTTCGAAGCGCCAAGTTACTTTCGTACCCGTAGGGATGATCATATCCCCGGAGTTGCGCATCACCTCATCTTTTCTGCCCGTATAGTTCGGGTAATTCACGCTGGCGTCAAAGCTCAGCATGGTAGGTTTAGGTATGACCGTCACCTCATAATCCCGCGAGCGGAAACCATCCGCTTGCAAGTAGAAGCTGGTGGTCTTTTGTAGCTTATTAAAAGTATAGGCGAACTCGCCCGGAGCCGTTGTACGCAACTTCAAGCCATTCGGAGAGCCATTCAAGTGAATGAAAGCCTCAGCAGGCATCACCTCCCCTTCCGTGATCACATCAATATCCAGATCTTCATATTGCACCACTTCCATGTCCGCTTCGTTCTGGATCTTGAAATGGAAAGGCGCATCTGGTTCAAAAGCCTCATCATATTTGATGATCCGCTGTGAACTCTGCGTGATCATATCCGCATCAATGAATAAAATGCCCACCAATACCAATAAAGGCAGTAAAGCATATTTCAGATACTGTCTGTTATTAGAAAGATCGATCGCACCGGTGAAAGGCACCGGCTTAATGTCATCTACCTTCTGATCTATACTCGCTTCTATCAAACTCGCATCGGCCACACTGATGCTTTGTTCTTTCAGCTGTAATACATTCAGTAGCTTATCGCGCACATCCGTAAAGTGATCCCCAATGATCGAGGCTGCTTGCTGGTGATTGATCACCCGCCCCAATTTGAAGAATTGCAATAAGGGCATTAGTACCCAAAAACAAGCCGACAAAGCCGCCAGTCCGATAAACCCATAAAACATGGATCTACGCACATTCGGCCCGAACCAAGCAAAATGCTCGGCCAAGCTGATCGTTAAAAACGCGATCAACACCAGCCCTAAGCACAGCAGTGTGCCCCGGATCAGCTTATTGATGTAAAACTTTCTGATGAAACGATCCAGCTTAGTGATCAGCAGATCGTAATTATTCTTTGGTGTGGCCATTTTAATCGGTAAAAATCAAAAGGTGCGACCCGCCTTTACAGTTGCGGATAATATGATTTTAACAGGAGAAGTAGGGTAGCTAA
>JAHDGT010000061.1 GCA_020631675.1 Bacteroidota bacterium | reverse complement strand
CTACTGCTACGACCACTTATACCGTTACAGCGACCGACGCTAACGGCTGTACGGATGACGCGACGGTAACTGTAACAGTTGGCGACGCTACAGCGAGCATATCTCCTGCTCAGACGATCTGTGAAGGTGAATGTGCGGAATTAGCCGCTTCGGGTGGTTCTGCTTATGCTTGGAGTACAGGTGCTAATACAGCAGGTATTAGTGTTAGTCCAACAGCTACTACCACTTATACGGTAACTGTATCTGATGCAGCAGGCTGTGAAGATGTAGCTTCTGTAACTGTAACAGTGAATAGCTTTAGTGCAAGTGCTGGTCCTGACCAAACAATCTGCGAAGGCGCAAGTGCTACGATAACTGCATCGGGAGGTGCTAGCTATGCATGGAGTAATGGTGCAACAGGTAGTGCGATCACAGTTTCACCATCGAGTACAACAACATATACGGTTACTATTACTGGAGCTAACGACTGTGTAGCAACTGATCAAGTGACTGTTAATGTTGAAAATAATACCGTTGATGCTGGTGCGGATCAAACGATTTGTGAAGGTGGTTCCGCAACATTGACCGCTTCTGGTGGAGCAAGCTATGTTTGGAGTAATGGTTCAACAGGTGCTACGATTACAGTAGCTCCAACTGTAACAACAACATACATTGTGACTTCAACAAGTGCTGCTGGTTGTACTTCTACAGACGAAGTAACAGTAGTAGTTAATTCTGCGGATGCGAATGCTGGTCCTGATCAGTTGTTATGTTCTGGTGAAACAGTAACATTAACAGCAACAGGTGGTGTGAGCTATTCTTGGAATACAGGTGCTACGGGTGCTAGTATTGCAGTATCACCAACAGTAACGACTACTTACACGGTAACAGTTACTGATGCGAATGGCTGTACAGATACCGATGTGGTAACTGTAACAGTTGGTGGTGTTGTGGCAACAGCTACACCAGACCAAAGCATTTGTGCTGGCGAGATGGCAACGCTCACCGCTTCTGGTGGTATTGCTTACGCTTGGAGTAATGGTGCGACAAGCGCAACTATTAATGTATCACCAACAGCAACGACTACTTACAGTGTTACTGTAACGGATGCAGCTGGTTGTGAGGATATTGCTACTTCAACTGTAACTGTGAATACATTTGCTGCAAGTGCTGGTCCTGACCAAACAGTATGTGAAGGAGCCTCTGCTACTTTAACTGCCTCTGGTGGTGTTAGCTACGCTTGGAGTAATGGTGCTACAGGTGCTGCTATTACAGTATCTCCTTCAGCGAATACTACATATAGTGTAACAATTACTGGAGCTAATGGCTGTGAGGCTGTTGATCAAGTAATGGTAACAATAAGTCAGGCAACTGCTGATGCAGGAGCCGACCAAACGATATGTGCAGGTGCTTCTGCTACATTGACCGCTTCTGGTGGTGTTAGCTACTCTTGGAGTAATGGTGCTACTGGATCCACGATCACAGTTTCACCAAGTGCGACCACTACTTATACGGTTAACGTAACTGATGCTAACGGCTGTACTGATTCTGATGCGGTAACTGTAATTGTTACTACGCCTGATGTAGAAGCTTCTCCTGATCAAGTGATTTGTGATGGTTCAAGCGTAACATTAACGGCATCAGGTGCTGTAAGTTATTCTTGGAGTAACGGAGCTACTGGATCTACTATCACGGTTTCTCCAGCAGCTACAACTACGTATACGGTAACAGGTACAGATGCTAATGGCTGTACAGATTCAGATGTTGTTACGGTAACTGTTGGTAATGCAATTGCAACAGTAACGCCTCCGCAAAATATCTGTACAGGTGGAAGTGCGAGCTTAACCGCTTCTGGTGGTGTTGCTTACGCTTGGAGCAATGGTGCGACAAGTGCTACCATTAACGTATCACCAACAGCAACCACAACTTATTCTGTAACTGTTACAGATGCGGCGGGTTGTGAAGATGTAGCGAATACAACAGTAACAGTGAATACTATCTCTGCAAGTGCGGGTGCTGATCAAACGATCTGTGCGGGTGCTGTGGCTACGATCACTGCTTCTGGCGGTACAAGCTATGTATGGAGTACAGGTGCTACTACTGCTTCGGCTACAGTTTCACCAACAACAACTACAACTTACACCGTTACTATTAGTGATGGTACTTGTTCTACTGTTGATCAAGTGACCGTATTTGTAACTGACTTTGTTGCGGATGCAGGTGCTGGTCAATCGATTTGTTCTGGTAGTGCGGCTACATTAGTGGCTACTGGTGGAACAAGCTATGCTTGGAGTAATGGTGCTTTAGGTGCTACGAATACGGTAGTTCCAACAGTTACGACAACATATACAGTAACTGTAACTAATGCAGCAGGCTGTACAGATACAGATGATGTAACAGTTGTAGTGAGTTCAGCAACGGCTAACGCTGGTCCTGATCAAACGATTTGTGCGGGTGAAACAGCAAGCTTATCTGCTTCTGGTGGTGTGAGCTACAGCTGGAGTAATGGTGCTACGGGTGCGACTATCGCAGTATCGCCAACATCAACCACAACATATACCGTAACTGTAACAGATGCTGCTGGTTGTACCGATACGGATGCCGTAACAGTAACAGTAGGATCAGCGACTGCGGAAGCAGGACCTGATCAGACGATCTGTAATGGCGAATCTGCTACGCTTACAGCTTCTGGCGGTGTGAATTACAGCTGGAGTAATGGTGCTTCTGGCGCTGTTGTAAGTGTGTCTCCAACATCAACCACAACTTATACCGTGACTGTAACAGATGCGAGTGGTTGTTCTAATACGGATAATGTAACAGTAATAGTAAATGACATTACTGCGAACGCGGGTGCGGATCAAACGATCTGTGAAGGTGGTTCTGCTACCTTGACCGCTTCTGGTGGTGCGAGCTATGCTTGGAATAACGGTTCTACAGGAGCAACGATTTCTGTATCACCTTCTGCTACTACTACTTATACTGTAACCGTAACAGGAGCTAATGGCTGTACTGATACAGATCAAGTAACGGTATTTGTTGGAGCGGGTATTGCTGATGCAGGTGCGGACCAAACGATTTGCGAAGGTGAATCTGCTACCTTGACGGCTTCTGGTGGTACAAGCTATGTTTGGAATAATGGTTCTACAGGAGCAACGATCAATGTTTCTCCATCAGTAACTACTACTTATACTGTAACTGTTACGAATGCGGCTGGTTGTACAGCAACTGATGCGGTAACTGTTACTGTAAGTACCGTAAGTGCTAACGCAGGTGCGGATCAAACGATCTGCGCTGGTGGTACGGTTATCTTAACCGCATCTGGTGGTACAGCGTACAGCTGGAGTAATGGAGCAACTGGAGCTACCATAAGCGTTTCACCCACTACAACGACTACTTATACTGTTAATGTGACAGATGCCAATGGTTGTACAGATGTTGATTCAGTAACTGTGATTGTTAGTGATTCAATTGACGCGACGGCTGGACCTGACCAGAGTATCTGTAATGGAGATATGGCGACCTTGACCGCTACTGGTGGTTCAAGCTATGTATGGAGTAATGGCGCGACTGGTGCTACGATCAATGTTTCCCCATCCAGTACTACTACCTATACGGTGACTGTTACTGGTTCAGGTGGATGTTCTGATGTAGCAAGTGCTACAGTAGAAGTTAGTTCTTCGGTTGCTGCGAACGCGGGTGCGGATCAAAGTATCTGTGCCGGTGGAGCAACGAACCTGACTGCTTCAGGTGGTGTTAACTATGCTTGGAGTAATGGTGCTTCTGGTGCTACGGTTACTGTATCACCAACAGCAACCACTACATATACAGTAACAGTTACGAATGCGTCAGGCTGTTCAGCTACGGATCAAGTAACTGTAATGGTTGGTTCTGGTGATGCTTATGCAGGTGCGGATCAAGTGATTTGCTCTGGTTCATCTGCTACGCTGACCGCTTCTGGTGGTACAGCATATAGCTGGAACACAGGTGCTACGGGTGCTACGATCTCAGTATCCCCAACAGTTACTACAACTTATACGGTAACAGTGAGCGATGCGAGCGGTTGTTCTGCTACTGATGCAGTAACTGTAATTGTTGAAGACTTAGACGCTGATGCGGGTGTTGACCAGACCATTTGTGCTGGTGCGACAACTACATTATCTGCTTCTGGAGGTGCGAACTACACTTGGAGTAATGGTGCGACTGGTGCTGTTATTTCTGTAGCGCCTACTGCAACAACTACCTATACAGTAACGGTAACAGACGGTAACGGCTGTTCTGATACAGATACAGTAACGGTATTCGTAAGCGATGGTCCTACAGCTGACGCTGGTCCGGACGTAGAAACTTGTGGTGCTGAATGTACAGTATTGAATGCTACGGGTGGCGTAAGCTACGTATGGAGCACAGGTGCTGTTGGTCAGACTGTAAGCGTATCGCCGATCAACACTACTACATACACAGTTACAGTTACAGATGCGAACGGTTGTACGGATACAGATCAAGTAACCGTAACGATCGGTGCTTCTGCTGATATCACTGCTTCTGGTCCTGCTGAGCCAATCTGCGAAGGTGAATTCGCGACCTTAACGGCTTCTGGTGGTGTAAGCTACATTTGGAGTACAGGTGCGACAGGTTCTACCATCAGTGTAGCACCAAGCATTACTACCTTATACTCTGTAACGGTTACAGACGCGAGCGGCTGTATCGGTGTTGAGCAAGTAGTAGTAACGGTTGAAGAATGTGAAGAGCCTTGTGATCCTTGGACATTAGAGATCTGTACTGCGCCTATTACGCCAGAGATCATCTGTCCTGAGTACTGCTTAGAGGGTGAATGGACGATCACGGACTACACTACATTGTACGATTGTGGTATCACGATCGAAGATCAGTGTATCGAGTTTGTTGCCCTTCCTGGAACTGCAGGTCTTACGCAGATATTAGAACTTACAGCTTGTAATGAAGCGGGTGAGTGCGAAACAGTGATCGTAACGATCATTATTACTGAAGATGGTCTTTGTGACAATGTGCCACCAATAGCAGTTGATGATGCTTCGTCTACTGAAATGAACGCACCAGTTATCATCAATATCTTATCTAATGATAATGACCCTAATGGCGATCCATTAACGATCACTGTATTGGATGAGCCTGAGAATGGTACGATCACCATCGTTGATGGTCAGGTGATCTATACACCGGATCCTGGCTTCACAGGTGAAGATGTATTCATCTACCAAATCTGTGATGACGAAGGCTTATGTGATCAAGCAACAGTAACAGTTATCGTAACTGATTCAGATTGCAGTGATTACTCTTACTTATGCGTTGATCCAATGACACCAATTGAGATCTGCCCTGAGTTCTGCGATATCACAGGTACGATCACCATCTCAAGTGCGAACACAACCTATAACTGTTCATTACAGTTGTTGCCTAACGGTTGCTTACAGTACACTTCTCTACCATTGTTCACAGGTTTAGAAACCATTGAGATCATTGGTTGTAACGAATTCGGTGAGTGTGATACGGCTTACGTGATCGTACAAGTATCAGGCTGTGATGGCGACGACAGCGGTGCTGTTGATGGTATGGAGTTCGACGGTGGCGGTAACAACGCTCAGAAGAACATGAAGCCAGGTAGCGAAAACGATGACAAATTAGAATTGTCAAGCATCGCGCCTGTTCCTGCTCGCGAAAGCATCTATGTATCTTTCTTCAGTGGTAGCGAGAACGAAACAGTATTGACCGCTTTTGATGCCGAAGGCAAGAAAGTAGTTGAGCAGAAAGTGAAAGCTACACCAGGTATGAACATGGTACGCGTTGAGATCGATCATCTACCGGCAAGTATCTATTTCTTGAAAATCAACAGTCCGTTAGGTGTAACGGAAGGTCGATTCATCAAGCAATAAAACGACCTGAATAACCGCATTAGACAGTCCGTTGCGGAGTTCCTCCAAAATCGGTACTTGAAATAATGCGTATAAGCCCTGCTTCGATTCGTCGAAGCGGGGCTTTCTTTTTTCAATAGGTTTGCCGTTTCTATTTTATATTTGGGTGCGTGCCCGCAATAAAAGCCTGCGCTAGCAGTAGGAAATGAACAGGCGTACTGTACGAAAGTCTCTCTACTCAAATCTCATGTCTCGAGTCTAAGAAAGCGCAAGCTTTCACTGCGGTCACCGGGCTATCCGTTCAAATTCAGCGGCTGCCTGCTGCTGTTTGGCAGGCATAGCGGTGTCTTCCTCTGATCAGCCCCGCTATGCCGCCAAACAGGGCGCATTCAGCCGCTTCATAACCACTACTATCCCTCGCACACTTGGTAGGTAGTTCGGTCAGAAAAGAAAATCACATCTGTATGAAAAATAGAATAGCTAACAATAGACTTTTGTCGTTCACATGGATCGCTCTTCTTAGTTGTAGTATGTTACTGTTCTCCGCTTGTGAATCAAGTGGTGGGAACGGGAACGGGGCGAAAAAGTCCAAGGATACAAGCGCACAAAAAGAAGCTGATAAAAAAAACGATCACCTCATTATTCCGGGTGAGCGATTCGGTCTGATCAAAAAAGATATGAGTGAAGCGGATCTGATAGAGTTGTTCGGTGCTAAAAACGTAAAACGAGACAGCCTCCATTTAGGGGAGGGGATGTTCGCTTTAGGGACACGCATTTTTGGTGCTAAGGCGGAAGAAGTAAGAGTATTGTGGAAAGACGGTGCGGAGTTCAAGCAAATAGCGAGAGTGACCGTGGATCATAGACAGTCGCCCTACCAGACCATACAAGGAGTGAAGATCGGTACCTTATTGGCAAAGGTGGTTCAAGTCAATAAAGTAGATTTCACGATCTGGGGTTTTGATTGGGATTACGGAGGTACCGTAGCCGGATGGGAAGGAGGTGAGCTGGGCGAGCCAGCGGGCTTCAGTGCCGTTTTCAGCTATGATACCGACATCAGTAAAATACCCCAACAAGAATTCGCTAAAGTAGTAGGGGATGAGCCAGTATCTACATCAGAGCCTATTCTGAAGGATATGAATGTACGGATCAGCAAGATTTTCGCCTACTTTTAAATACCTAAACACGCTCTGATTTTCCGCACAAGGGATAGGAGTGGAAATGAGGGGCTTGGATGCGCCCTGAGCGGCGGGCTAAAAAGGCGGCCCAGAGGTAGCCATTTTTAGCCCTGCCAGCGAAGCAGCAGACAAGCCCCGAATTGCAACGGATAGCCCGGTACCCGCAGTAAAAAGGGGATAAACCGTAGAGACGTTATAGCATAACGTCTTTTTGCCGGATAAAAATAATTTGCCCCATTACCGATTCATATTGAGTGAAAAAACAAGCCCTTTTTATTGCGGGTATGTGCCCAAAAAGAAAAAAATATGAGCAATAGCAAAATGCCCCTGACCGTAGGTTTGACAGGGAATATAGGAAGCGGGAAAACCACCGTAAGCAGGCTGTTCGCGTGTTTGGGGGTGCCGGTGTATTATGCGGATGATGCGGGTAAACGCTTAATGCGAGAAGACGAGGAATTAAAGGCGGCGGTTCAAGCTCGTTTTGGTGCGGCTATCTATAAGGAAGGTGAATTGGACAGGGCGGCTTTGGCAGCTATCGTATTTAATGATGCGGCGGAGCTAAAGGCATTGGAAGCGCTGGTGCATCCGGCGGTTTTTAAGGATAGCATTGCTTGGGGTCAGCGACATTTGGACGCGCCATATTTGCTGAGGGAGGCGGCTTTGACTTTTGAGAGTGGTTCCTATAAGTTGCTTGATAAAGTGATCGTTGTAACGGCATCTGAAGCGGAAAGGGTGAGAAGAGTCATATCAAGAGATGGGGTGACCGCTGAGCAGGTGAGGGCGAGAATGGACAAGCAATGGAAAGAAGAAAAAAAAATGGAAATGGCGGATTTCGTGATCAATAATGAAGGTACGGAATTGTTAATCCCACAAGTTTTAGAGATTCATCACAAGATGATCAAGGGTGATTTGGATTCGTAGTATCTTGGCGATCATGTTGATGTTCCTATTTATGAGAAAATATTTGTTGAGACTTTGGGGAGTAGCCCTCTTTATAGGGCTATTGTGTGTTGTAGGCTGTGCACAAGAGTCTGCTACGAATGGTGACTCGACAACAAAGACGGCTAATAAAGAAGTTAGAGACAAGGACCGACCGTCTTTTGTGAAACATACGGAAAATGAGGGTCCGTCCATTAAACAGGGAGACCTCCTGTATTTCAATTTTCAATACGCTACGCCATCAGATAGTGTATACTATTCAAATTTTGAGCAAGGCGTACCTGTAAGTCTGGTGTATGATGATCGTTTTTTCAGAGGCTTATTAGGGAAAGGCTTATTGGAATTAACGGCGGGGGATAGTGCTACATTCAGGATTCCCGCTACCAGCTTATACACTAATTTGCTGCCTTATTTGAAGCAGGGGGACGATGTGCGATGTGATTTCAAATTAGTGCGTATCTCCTCTCAAGAAGAGCAGATACACAGCAGGCAGTCTTTACTACGCAAGCGCTTGAAAACCGATGAAGCGAATTTGCAGCGGATCATGAAAAAGCGAAAGAGTGATTGGAAAGAAGCTGTTCGCGATACTTTTGGCATATACAAGAAAATCTTGAAAGAAGGGGAGGGGGAAGTACTGAATGATGTGGACAGTTATTATGTTATTTATGACTTGAAACAGCATGCTCGGAGAACATCTACAGTAGCTTCGAGCGAAAAAGATACGGTATGGGTGAGGGCACAAAAATCCCTTGTTGGTGTGCAGCAGGCTTTGAAGGGAATGCGTAGGGGAGAGAAGTCTCGCTTTATGATTCCTGCTACTTTACATTTTGAACCAGAAAACATTTCTAACTTAAGATGTGGGTCGAGTTTAAGTTATGAGGTGGAAGTGTTAGAAGCGCGATAGTGTAAATAGTATAAGATTGCGGCTGATCTCGTATTTTTGCGTTGCACAAATTGTTTTGAGTGTAGTAAGACGCTCAAAACTTCACCCAATTCAATTCGATTGTCCCATGAGATCATTACCTACTGTTATCGTAATATGCCTCATTACCGCAAGTTGTTGTTTCTTAGGATGCAATAGTGAGGGAGGAAGCGGTTCAGGTGCTTCCGCTTCGTCTTTACAAACTGCGATTGATAAAGCAGAGAAAGATTTGTACGGCGATAGTAAGCAGCTGACCTTTGATAAGTCTAAAGCGGTCGCGGTTATTGATTCCTATAATAAATATGCGGCAGCTAACCCTAAAGATGGGAAGACGCCAGAGTATTTATTCAAAGCGGCGGAGATTCACCGTTCTATTCGCGACCATAAGAACGCGATCACGACCTATGAGCGCATCATCAAAGATTATCCGGATTATGAGAAAGTGCCGCATAGCCTTTTCCTGATCGGTTTTACCTATGAAAACGATCTGAAGAATACGACAAAGGCGAAGGAATTATATGCGCAATTTTTAGAAAAGTACCCTAAGCATGAATTATATGAGAGTGTGAAGTTCTCTTTTGATAATTTGGGTACACCGCCCGAAGAGATCATCAAGCGTTTTGAGGAACAGAAGAGCAAGAATGACGGTAAGATCGGCAAGCAAAAGCCGAATTTGACTACCGACAGCAAAGGAAAAGTAGTGCGTAAGGCGGATATGGTGAAGGGAGCTGCTAAATAGAACCCTTATAGGTACCAAAACAAAGTATTATATGGCGATGGTCGACTTAGTAGGTTGGTCATCGCCTTATTTTATTTTATCTCCGTCGTTTTATTATTTGACGGCTGCTTCTTCGCTGCTTTTTTGCCATCCTGCGCTTTCGGCGGCGACGTCTTTTTTTGTTCATTGCGTTCATTATTGTTAGCTTGGATTAAGACTTTTGCTTTGTCGACTTTTTTTATTTCATAAATGATTTTCAAATAATCCATTAATTTAGCACTGCTGATATTATAACTCAAATCTCCCTTATGAGCGTATGATATGGCGCCCGTCTCTTCTGAAACGACGAGAACATGAGCATCTATTTCCTCTGAGATGCCCAATGCGGCACGATGTCGCATCCCGAGACTCCCTTTAATATCTTGGTTTTCGGTCACTGGCAATACGCAACCTGCTGCTATTATTTTATTGTTGCGGATCACCATGGCCCCATCATGAAGAGGTGTGGTTTTGTTGAAAATCGTTTCTATCAGTTTACCGGAGATATTAGCATTGAGTTCTGTCCCATTGTCAAGGAAAAAGCTCTGTTCACTTTCATTGACGAATACCATTAAGCTACCCGTACTGGTCGCACTCATTTGATTGATGACTCGTGCTAAATCATTGATCAATGGTTTCCATTCTGATCGGTCTGTATTATCTTTTTTGAGTAGTCTATGTAAAATGCTTTCTTCCCCTATGCCACTTGAACGGCCAATATAGAATAGAAAGCGGCGTATTTCCTTTTGAAATACGATGGCCAATAGAATAAAGCCCGTACCTACGAACTCGCCTAAAACCGCACTGAGCATGGTCATGTTCAGTACCTCAACAATTTTAGTAGTCAGGTAAACCAGTAGTAAACCAATAAGAATGGTAAAGGCAAGGCTGCCCCTAAGCAGTTTATACAACTGATAGAATAAAATCGCCACCAGGACAATGTCAATCACATCCCAGAAGCCAATATCTAAAAACCCTATTTCGATCTTTAAGAGCAAATTATTTTATTATAGGTCAGCTAGGTAGTTTAATATTTTAACACACTCTTTCGCTTCTTCTACATCATGAACACGCAAAATGCTCGCTCCGTTCTGTAGGGCTAGCACATGGGTGATAGTAGTTCCGTTCAAAGCACCATCAGGTCGCTTATCAAGTAGTTTATAGATCATGCTTTTCCGAGAAGTACCCACAAGTATTGGTCGTTGGAAAAGCTGAAATTCTTTCATCCTTCGCAATAATAGATAATTATCTTCCAAACGCTTGCCAAAACCAAAGCCTAAGTCAATGATCACATCTTTGATGCCCAATTTTTGACAGCTTTCTAACTGGCGGGTGAAAAAGTGGAGCAGTTCTTCAATGATGTCATGATCCTTATCCAGTTGTGCGGCTTCTTGTTGCATAGAATCAGGCTGACCACGCATATGCATTAATATATAAGGCACATTCAATGCGGCAACTGTAGGAAGCAGTAAAGGGTCAATACTGCCTGCACTGATATCATTAACGATATGCGCGCCGGACTCAATAGCTGCTTTTGCTACTTTAGCATGTACCGTATCAATACTCATGATCTGATCCGGCCAGGTCTGATGTATGCCCCTGATGATAGGTAATACCCGTTCACATTCCTCTTCAGGAGTTAATACCTCAGCACCCGGTCTTGACGACATACCGCCAATATCCAGAATATCCGCACCAGCATTGATCATCGACTCCGCTTTGTTCAAAGCAGCATCCAATTGGTTATGTTTGCCACCATCAAAAAAGGAGTCAGGAGTAACATTCAAGATACCCATTACCAATGGCTGCGTCAAGTCTACCAATATTCCCTTGCAGTTGAGGGTGAGGTTTGGAGTCAATAACGTATTTTTAGGCGACATTTCGAGCGAATCCTTTTCGTTGGGATAAATAGTGTTAAAATGAATCCGCCTTTAACTAATTGTTTAGTTAAAGGTTTATCTTCGTGTGTGAAAACAATGGCAGCAGATACTTTACAGCAATTTGATACCGTGATCGGGAAATGTCGAACGATCTTTGATAAAAAGACCAAAGACTATGGTACGGCATGGCGTATATTACGTCCTGCCTCGCTAACAGATCAAATATTCATCAAAGCACAGCGTGTGCGAACCATTGAAGATAAAGGTACACAAAAGGTGAACGAAGATCCGCAGTCAGAATTCATCGGTATGGCCAACTACTGCTTAATGGCACTGATACAACTGGATTTTGCCAGCGAGAATAAAAGCTTGGAACTGGGGGAGCAAGAATTAGAGTTAGGGCATGCGGAAGCACTGAGACTGTATGATGAGAAGTTGGCAATAGTGCGTGAGTTATTGGTGCAAAAAAACCATGATTATGGTGATGCCTGGCGGAGTATGCGGGTAAGTTCTTTTACCGATCTGATCCTCATGAAGCTGCTTAGAATAAAGCAGATAGAGGATAATGCTGGAAAGACCTTGATATCAGAAGGTATCGATAGCGGCTATTGTGATATACTGAACTATGCCGTATTCGCATTGATTCAGTCTGGTATGGCAGATGAAAAACTTTAAACTACCTCAGAGTAAAAGAGTATTCAAGAGACGAAAAATTTAGAACTATATGAATGTTTTTTCTTTAACCGGACTTATTGCGCTTTTGGCGATTGGTGTAACCATCATCAGTGGTCTATTGAAGCGTCCTGACAACTGGGCGGTACATTATCTGCGCAATTTCTTAGGTACTTACTTTGTGTTTTCTGGTGTGGTCAAAGCCATAGACCCTATTGGTACGGCTATTAAAATGGAGGAGTATTTCACCATTTTCACAGAATACATCGGTTTCTTGACACCTTTATGGGATCTATGTGCCAGCTTGGCATTACCCATTTCTATTTTCATGATCGTTTTGGAAATAGCACTAGGGGTTTCTCTGATTTTAGGAACCCTGCGCAATACCACTTTATGGTTATATGCGGGTTTAGTACTTTTCTTTACGGTGCTTACCGGTTTTTCTCACTTAACAGGTAAGGTTACCGACTGCGGTTGCTTCGGTGATTTTGTGAAGCTCAAGCCCTTTGAGTCTTTCATGAAAGATATTTTCTTGACCATCGTGGTCTTCATGGTCATTTATTTCCGCGATCATGTGAAACTGGTTTTAAAACGTATCCCTTCATTGACTTTACTCGGTCTTTTCATCGTGGGATCGTTAGCCTTCAGTTTACGCAATTACTATAACCTGCCCATAAAAGATTTCAGAGCCTATAAAATAGGTACTAACGTCATTGAAGGCAGAAGCACCGAAGGACTCGATCCAGGTGAAACACAAACCTTCTATACCCTGGTCAATGGTGATCAAAGCAAAGAAGTGAGCAGCGAAGACTATATGTCGAAAAAGATGTGGGAGGATAAAGCCTGGGTGATCAATAAAGAAAAGACACGCTCTGTGGTTATCCGCGAGCCTGAATTACCGAAGGTGAAAGACTTTTATTTGTTCGATAATGAGGGTACGGACCACACAGACTCTTTACTGAATATGCCGGGCTATCAGTTCATCGTGGCCGCGCACAATGTTAAAAAACTGAACAATGACGGCTTTGGTGAGGTGAAGCGTGTAGTAAAAGCGGCGAAAGCAGTGGGTATACCCAGCTACGGTGTTACCGCTTCTCCATTAGAAGATGCGAATGCGAAAGTCGATGGTTTATGCGAATTCTATATCTTAGACGCCACACCGATCAAAACGATGATTCGCGCCAACCCGGGAATGGTATTGCTCAAAGACGGTATCCTGATCGACAAATGGCATGCGAAGCACTTGCCTTCTTTTGATAAGATCAAGCAAGAGCACGGAATCAAGTAATAATGCTCCGATACGTCATAAAGAAAATCGCCTACGGATTTACCGTACTGGTCGCAGTAGTAGCTTTAGTCTTCCTGCTGATACAAGGGCTAGGTGACCCCGCAAGGCTTACCCAAGGTCAACGCACCGATATCGCGACCATGGAAGCGGTGCGAAAAGACCTGGGTTTGGATCTGCCATTAGGGGTGCGCTTATTACATTACTTGAATGATGTTTCGCCCATATCCATCTACCAAGATACACCCGAGAATAAATCAGAATACCGATACAGCAAAATACTGCCCCTGGGCGATCGCGCATTGGTATTCAAAACGCCCTATTTAGGTAGATCATACCAATCTAAAAAAAGGGTCACTGAAATCTTGCGGGAAGCCCTGCCACAAACGATCATACTTGGTTTGTCGGCCATTATTTTCGCCACAATCTTCGGCATTCTACTAGGCGTTTGGGCAGCGATGCGGCAATTCAGTTTTACCGATAGTTCCATTTTAGTAGGTAGCATTTTAGGCATCTCCCAGCCGTCCTACTTTTCAGGCATGATCCTGGCCCTGGTTTTCGGCTATTGGCTAAGAGATTACACCGGTCTGAACTATACCGGCGATCTGTTTTCAACAGATATGTACGGCGATCCCATCACCCAGTGGAAAAATCTGATCCTGCCAACCATAGCCTTGGGCATCCGCCCGCTCGCGATCATCGTACAATTGACCAGAAGTACGATGCTGGAGACCTTATCCCAAGATTATATCAGAACGGCTAAGGCGAAAGGCGTCAGCAATAGAATAGTAGTGCTGAAACACGCACTCAGAAATGCCTTGAATCCAGTAGTTACAGCTATCTCAGGCTGGTTAGCCGCTATCTTAGCAGGTGCCTATTTCATCGAGATCGTCTTTGATTTCAAGGGCTTGGGCTATGAAACCATCAATGCTTTGAATAATCTGGATCTACCCGTGGCAATGGGTTCTATCTTATTCGCGGCCGTCCTGTTTGTCAGTATCAATATCTTGGTAGACGTGCTGTATGGCTGGCTGGACCCAAGGGTGAGTTACGACTAAGCGGGTGCGTTAGCGCAATAAAAGCCTGCGTTACAGCGATCGACTATGATTTTTGTCAAGCACAAGTAGAGACGTTGCATGCAACGTCTGTACGGACAAATAGTGCCTAAAATCAAAAAACGCAGCCTTTCACTGCGCTAACCGGGCTATCCGTTAAAATTCAACTGCTGCCTGCTG
>JAHDGT010000060.1:9270-14760 GCA_020631675.1 Bacteroidota bacterium | reverse complement strand
GTTACGAAAATATGGATCGTCGGGAGTTGAATTTTAACGGTATAACTATCCGTTCCTACAAAATGGGCTATCTGGGGGTTCGTTGCTCTACTTGGCGGTGGCTACCTCTGGGCCGCCCCCGCCAAGCAGGCACTCACACCCCATCTATCCCATTTAGTACCACTACTATCCCTTGCGCAAGGTCAATGTGCCAATGAGTCAATTTGAGAATTTGAAAATGGTGAATTGACATTAAGTAAGTGCTTGGACAAAATCGATGGTCATTTTCAAATTGTCTCATTGCCAAATTTTCAAATTATTCAGATGGCTCAAAAAAACATCCTCCAGATCATTCGTTCCTTAGGTCCGGGCTTGCTGTTCGCGGGGGCGGCAGTAGGCGTGTCGCATTTGGTACAGAGTACCAAGGCGGGAGCTACCTTTGGCTTCGGCTTATTAGCAGCAGTGCTGCTGGCCAATCTGTTTAAATATCCCTTCTTCGAGTTTGGTACGCGCTATGCCATGAGTAGCAATGAAACCTTGATCGACGGTTACCGACGATTAGGAACTTGGGCGATCGTGCTTTTCTTGATCGTGACCATTGGTACGATGTTCACCATACAAGCAGCGGTCACAGTGGTAACAGCGGCACTGGCCATTAACCTGTTCGGTGTCTTGGGTGCTTGGGGCTGGAGTGTGGCCATCTTAGCACTGTGCGGTGGTTTGTTGGTGTTAGGACGCTATTCCTTCTTAGACAAGCTAATGAAATTCATCATCATTGCCTTGACCCTTACTACGATCTTTGCTTTAGGGGCGGTACTGTTTTTCGGAAATACGAACTACGAGCCTGAGCTGGCAAAGGTATTCACTTGGGATAAAGTAGGCATCGGTTTTTTAATCGCTTTGATGGGCTGGATGCCCGCGCCCTTGGATCTGGCGGTGTGGAGTTCGATCTGGTCTTTAGAAAAAAAGAAATTACAACCTGATAGCAATCTGAAAACAGCTCTATTTGATTTCAATGTGGGCTATATGGGTACGGTGTTTCTTGCGGTCTGCTTCTTATCTTTAGGCGCATTGGTGATGTACGGCACGGGCGAGGAATTGTCAAGCAAAGCAGGGGTGTTCGGCGGGCAGTTGATCGAGATGTACACACAGGCACTGGGAGCTTGGGCAAAACCCTTGATCGCAATAGCCGCACTGACCACCATGTTCAGTACTACGCTGACTTGCTTGGATGCTTTTCCTAGGGTGTTGAGTAGAACTACGATCACCTTATTGCCGGATTATAAAGAGCAACACAACAATAAATTATATTGGCTATGGCTGCTTGTCACTGCGGTCGGTGCTTTGGTGATACTCGGTGTTTTCCAAGCCCAAATGGGTACGATGGTGAATGTGGCCACGATCCTGTCTTTCTTGACCGCCCCCATTCTGGCTTTTATGAACTATAAGTTGGTGACGGGTAATTATATTAAAACAGAAGATCAGCCAGCACCGCTTATGCGTTATTTAAGTTGGGCCGGACTATTCTTTTTGACCAGCTTTAGTATCTTGTACATCGCGATGCAGTTTATGTACTGATGCTTAATTTGAAAATTTGAAAGTGAGCTAATTTGAAAATGGAAATTACCACATTGGCACAATTATCATTTTCAAATTCTCAAATTGACTCATTTGCAAATTGATGTCGCGCAAGGGATAGGAGTGGTAATGAAGCCGCTGAATGCGCCCTGTTTGGCGGTGTAAAAAGGCGGCCCAGAGGTAGCCATTTTTACGCCTGCCAAACAGCAGCAGGCAGGGGCTGAATTTTAACGGATAGCCCGGTACCCTGCCACAGGCGGGTATGCGCCCAAAACAATAATAATCAAGAACAACAATAAAACATACATGAATCATGGCTTTATCAAAGGCATTTAATTTTCAAAAGTGGATCGAGGATCATAGAGATGTGCTGAAACCGCCAGTGGGCAATAAGCAAGTGTTCATTGAAAATGAAGATTTCATTGTGATGGTGGTAGGCGGCCCGAATGCCCGTAAAGATTACCATTATGAGGAAGGGGAGGAGTTTTTCTATCAGATCGAGGGGGATATTGTTTTGAAGGTGATCGACGAGGGGAAGCCTGTGGACATTCCGATCAAAGAGGGGGAGATCTTTTTGTTGCCGGCTCGTGTGCCGCATTCGCCACAGCGACCAGCGGGTAGTGTGGGTTTGGTGATCGAGCGTTACCGAACACCAGAAGAGAAAGACGGTTTCCATTGGTATTGTGAGAATTGCGATAATATGCTGCACGAAACCTACTTTGAATTGACAGATATTGAAACGCAGCTGCCTAAAGTAATGAAGGAATTTTATGAGTCGGAAGAGTTGCGCACTTGTAATAATTGCGGCACTGTTATGGAAAAACCTTGAGCGAAAGCGGCGATGAGCGAACAACAACAATTACAGGCAACGATCATTACGATCGGCGATGAGATTTTGATCGGGCAGACGGTGGATACGAATTCCGCGTTTCTGGGCGAGGAGCTGTCTGTGATCGGTATAGGGGTACGAGAGATCATTTCGGTGGCTGACCAGCGGGATAGGATCGTGAGTGCCTTGGGCCGAGCGATGCAGCAAAGTGATATTGTACTGTTGACGGGTGGCTTAGGCCCTACGAAAGACGATATTACCAAGGCCACTTTAGCGGCTTATTTTGATACAGAGCTGGTTTTGAATGAAGCCATCTATGCGGAGATCGAAGCCTATATGAAAAAACGTGGGCGACCGATGATGGATAGTGTGAAGTCTTTGGCGATGTTACCGGAAGACTGTACGGTGATCCGCAATCATGTGGGTACTTGTGCGGCCATGTGGTTTGAGCGCGCGGGTAAGGTGGTGGTGTCTATGCCAGGTGTTCCTCATGAGGTAAAGGACTTGATGAATCGGAATATCCTACCTAAACTCAAAGAGACTTTTGATACGCCAAGCATCATTCATCATACTATAAAGTGTGTGGGTTTAGGGGAGACGATCGTGGCTGCTAAGATAGAATCAGTAGAATCGGCATTGCCAGCGCATATCAAACTGGCTTATTTACCTAGTAAAGGCGTGCTTCGTTTACGTCTTTCTGGTATGGGGACTGATGAGGAAGGCTTAAAAGGGGAGGTGAAGGACTATGCGGATCAGATATGGGACATTATGCACCCGAAGTATGCCTTCGTGAATGGGGACGCGAATAAGCAACTAGAAGAACATATAGGAGAACTGCTTTTAGAGCGTGAAGCCACAATGGCAACGGCCGAGAGTTGTACGGGGGGGGCTATAGCGGCTAAAATTGTGTCTATAGCGGGCAGCTCTCGTTATTTTGAAGGCGGCATCGTTTCTTACTCGAACGCCTTGAAACACACTGCTCTTAGTGTGGATATGGATACGATCGAGGAATTCGGTGCGGTTAGTGAGGAAGTGGTAACGCAGATGGTGTTTGGTGCGATCGGCAGAACGGGTGCGGATTATGCAGTGGCGGTATCTGGCGTTGCTGGTCCTGGTGGTGGCTCTAAGGAAAAACCTGTGGGTACGGTTTGGATCGCTACGGCGCATAAGAGCGGACGGATATTCGCCAAACGCTATCAGTTGGCACGTACCAGAGCTATTAACATCGCTTTGACCACCAATTTGGCTTTAGCGCAATTGCGCTGGCAGATATTGGAATTGGTGTAGGTTGTCCTAATCTTCCATGAAATCCAAACCTCCGAATACGGGTATGGCACCGTACTTTCCTTTTAAGTAGTCTTTGCCATAAGATGCATCGTTGCGTACGCCTTTTAGCTGGGATAAGGGGTAAGTACTGCTGCTGCCGCTTTTAGGATCTTTTTCAACGAACCATATTTGATCTCTACGTAGGTATTTTGCGCGTAATGGACTCACATCATGTGTGGTGAACAGTAGTTGTGCGTTGTTGGTGTTGACTTGCGGGTTGTTGAATAGTTGTATGATCCTTTGCACGATCAGCGGGTGTAAATGGGCGTCTAATTGGTCGATGATCAGCGTGCCGCCTCTGCTTAATAAATAAACGATCAATCCGCTATAGGCGATCAATTTTTTGGTTCCTTCACTTTCTTGTGCGTCTACATTTAAGTAGATGTCGCGCACTTTCTTTCCAGATGCATTCAACTGAGGTCGGCTACTAACGACCAGTTCTTTTACTTGGTTTTCGATATCCGATTGGCGAACAGCTACTTGATTATAGTTGATCGTATTGCGCGTTTCTTTTTGATCGGGAGCTTGATCCCCTAAAGCTAATTCCCCATCGCTCACCTTTACCTTGGCCAGTGAATTGATGTTCGTACCGAAATCTTGTAAAAATTTTAAAATCTTGTTTTTGTAATCGTTGTACTTGTCTTTGGTATACAAACGCATAGTGAATGCTTTGTCTAAACGATAAGCAGTACTGTGATCGGTCGCGATGACCAATTTACTTGCGAAGTAGTCTTTGATCGTAGCCGCAATAGGGTGCTTCTGTTCATCAATCATGCTGATTAGTAATTGATGCGACTGTAGTTTTTTGACTTCTGATTTGCTGATACTGCCGAAATGTTTGCTATTCGTTTCTATAGTGCCATCGGCATGCCTTCTATAAAATTGAATCATTTTTTTCTTAGGACGGGCGAAGAGCCATTCTTCTTGTATGTGATCCGTACCCACTTTACAGCCGAACTGATAGCTGACCCCTTCATAGTGAAATCCGATCTCTAATAGGCTGGGCTTGTGTACATACGCATCCGACAAGAGGAAAGGCAGCCTACCGTCTTCGATGATACCAGGAGAGGGGGCTTTTCCGGATTTTAAAACCAGAATCGACAAAAAGCGGATGGCTTGAATGATGCTGGATTTACCGCTTCCATTCGCGCCATATAAGGTGATCGACTTCAGCAAGTTTTTACTTTCCGCTTGCTTGTTCTCTATTGAGAATAAGTTGTGTTTGTCCAGCTCTTTATGTTTTGAACTGATCTTCGCCGCTTCAAAGCTGATGGTTTGTGGTTCCGCATAGGATAGGAAGTTACCCACCTTAAAGTAAATCAACATGATCTGGTTACGATTTGCGCATTTTTCACAAAAGGAGGAATAGTGTTAACCGACTTAACAGAAAGGTAAGCGCGGTTTGATCGTAGCGTTATGCCACTGCTTTTTCTTCGCATTGCGATTGGAAGTGGTTCTAACCAAACACTTCTTTTTTACAATTTCCTTTAGTGATCTAACCACACTTGAGGAGATTGACTGCTTTCAAAAATGACTAACCACATTTGAGAAAGTGATTTTTAAGAGTGTGTATAGATTTTTATTGTCTGGTCGAAAAAGAGTGCTTTTTTAGTCTGATCGATTAAAAAAGAATCGGAATAGCAGCGCTATTGCTATTCTTTTTTAAGAAGAGCAGGTGAAAAAGAACCTTTTGGAGACCGAATTTAAAAACTTATACACACTCTAAGCTTGACCAAAATTAAAGCCAAAGCGATGCGATTAACCAAAATTTGGTATTA
>JAHDGT010000060.1:2589-9170 GCA_020631675.1 Bacteroidota bacterium | reverse complement strand
TAAGCTTGACCAAAATTAAAGCCAAAGCGATGCGATTAACCAAAATTTGGTATTACTTAATTCTTATCTTTTGTTGCTCAACTGCTTATGCACAACAAGGACAGGTTAAGGGTACCTTGAACATTGAAAAGGGGGATGGGTCTTTAGAACCCGCACCCTTTGCCAACATCATTATTGCTGGAACCAGCCAGGGGAGTAGTACGGATGTGGATGGTAGTTACCTATTAGATGCGCCTGCTGGTATGCAGCGATTGGTAGTGAGCTATGTCGGCTATGACAATGATACCCTTGCGGTGAATGTTATTGCTGATGAAACAGTTAGCCTGAATCACAACTTCATAGAAAATGCGATCCAGATCGCTGTTGTTGATATTGTGGCGAAAGCAGATAGAGAAAATACCGCAGTGCTCAATATTGAACGCCAAGAAGCGGATAAGTTGACTCAAAACATCGGTTCTAAAGAATTGAGCCGCCAAGCGGTTTCTAATGCGGCAGATGGGGTAAAGCGTATAGCGGGTATCTCTCTGATCGGTGGCAGATACTTCTTCGTAAGAGGTTTAGGGGATCGCTACAATAATGCGACTTTGAACGGTTTGCCAGTAGCCTCACCGGACCCGGACCGTAAAGTCATTCCTTTGGATCTTTTCCCGAGTGATGTCATTGGGAGTTTGAATGTCTATAAGTCCTTCTCTCCTGAATTATATGGTGATTATGCAGGGGGTACAGTACAGATTCGTACTAAAGAATATACCAACGACCGACAATTGAAAATAGGTACGGGTATTAGTATGAATACCCTGACCACTTTCCAGCCCTTTTTAAGCACGGCTCGCAGCAAGGGCGATTTCTTAGGTAGAAGTGCTATTAGTAAGGAGGTGCCGACCGAAATCAACGATTTAGTGACTTACGATAGTCGTACAGATGGTTTGCTATTCGATAACAACAGTAATGCACGCCGCATCAATGCGCCTGTTAATAACAGCTTTGATGTATTATACTCCGATTTCTTTTCAACGAACGGTTCTACGAATAAAGGCTTAGGCGTTTTATTATCTGCTGCTTTTGGGAATGATTACTCGGCACAATTCGGTCGCTATAAAGTGGTCAATAAGCAAAATACCCGCTTAGACTACGATTACGATAAGTACAACTACAGTACGAATTCTTCCTTATTGGGAGACTTTACCTACAAATTCAACAATCAAAACCGAATCCGCTTCACTTCTTTATTACTGAACCTTTCAGATGACGAGGCAAGAGATGCTTATGGTTCCCACTTTGATTATGCGGGTGATCTTTACAGCCGACGTTTTACTTATACGGAAAGTAGTTTACTGACCAATCAATTGTCAGGTACACACAGTTCGAGTGGAGGTAAAATGGTATTCAATTGGGGTGGTTCTTACGCGCTTGCAAATACAGACGAGCCAGACCGCCGCCAGTTCGTATTTATTGATACGGATGAGACCACTCCTGAAATGGTCTATACCTTCAACTCGAACGACATCAACGAGAACCACCGTTTCTACAGCACATTAACAGAACGTGAATTGGCGGGTAAGCTGGATGTGAATTACCACCTTTTGGATTTTGATGAGGAGGAAGAGACCTCTCGCTTGTCTCTACGCTTAGGTGCCGACTATAAATCTAAAACCCGCGACTTCGATTATCGTCAGCTGAACATCAATGTGAAGCAAATGGATGATCTGGAAACTTTTGGTTTAGAAAGTGTGGGACTCAATATGGATGAGATCGATACCTATTTCACAACAGCAAATCACGACGCGGGACTTTTTTACATTGACGAGCGCGATGATGCCGCTTCAGAATACCAAGTGAATCAAGACATCGCGGCAGCTTATGCCAATGTCAATTTCGACATCCTACCGCAACGCTTGAAATTGATCGCCGGACTACGTGCGGAATATGGTAACCAAAGCATCGAGTACCGCAATCAAACGCAGCCTTTATTGATTGAGCGACCTACAATTGAAGGCTTGGAAATACTGCCTGCTTTATCATTGAAATTCACACCAAATGCGAAAAATATTGCTTGGTTAACGGCTAGTAAAACCATTACTCTCCCAGGTTTCAAAGAAGTAGCACAGTTTGACTTTGTTGAGTTCTTCGCAGGGGAGATCATTCGTGGTAACGCAGCACTACAAAACAGTAGCAATTACAACTTCGACTTACGCTTTGAGCATTATCCAAGTAATGCGGAATTAATTTCCGTCTCTCCATTCTTCAAGTATTTGGATGATCCTATCGAGCGCTTGGTGTACGCTTCCTCTTCTGGTCGTAAGATCTCTTTTGTGAACATTGACAATGCCATTCTTGCTGGTTTGGAAGTAGAATTTCGTAAGCGTTTAAGCTTCTTAAGTGGCATGGCGGATAACTCGAATTGGCTATTAGGTCTTAATGCCACTTATCAGTATTCAAATGTTACTATTGCTCCTAATACAGAAGTAAATGGTGTATCTGTAATTCCAACAACAAACAATCGCCCTTTACAAGGTGCTTCTCCTTACTTGGTGAATGCGAGCTTGTCTTGGGAAACCAATAATAATACAGGTAATCTGAAAAGCACCTTCACGCTGGTGTACGGAATTGAAGGTCCTCGTATCCGTGCCATTGGTGTGAAAGCCCAGAATTCCGAAACAGGTATCGGTGATGTCTATGAAATGCCAGTACACCGCTTAGACGCGATCTGGAGAGCTAAAGTGGCCCACAAGATCGGCATTGGAGTTAGTGCGAAGAATCTATTGAACCCCAACTTCATTACACAGCAAGAGACGGATAACGGCATAGAAGAATTGAACAACTTTACCAGAGGCACCTCTCTGGGCTTAAGCCTGAGTTACGATATATTTTAATCAACAATCAATCATACCTAACAAATAAACGATTTGCTAATGTTTTCTCGTTTTTCTTTTGATTGGCGCATGATCGCCACTTTCTCAATGGTGATTTTCGCTTTAGCCTTCACCGCTTGTGGTGAGGAAGAGGATAACTGCCCGGATCCGAACAATCCGGATTGTACCAACAATGCTTACATCTTAACCGATGTAACAGTTGGCGGTACTACCTACACACAAGTTGCAGGTACGCTGAATGAAGATTTCACAATGGACGCAGCTACTAACTGGATGATATCTGGTGGTGTTTTCGTGGCCAGTGGTGCTACTTTAACCATCGAAGCCGGTACAACAGTTTACGCGGCTGATGATGCGACTACGCCTTTCTTAGCCATCGCTCAAGGTGCTAAGATCAATGCTGCGGGTACTGCTGCTGAGCCTATCGTTCTTACTTCTATCAAAGAACTAACAGGTGGTGCTGCTCCGGGTGACTGGGGAGGTATCATCGTAAATGGTTACGGTGTTTTGAACTCCGGTACTACTGCTGAAGGTGAAGGAGGAACGGGTGTTTATGGAGGTTCTGACAATGCCGATAACTCTGGTACGCTTAGCTATGTGGTCGTTGCTTATGCAGGTAAGATCTTAGGTACGGATAATGAGTTGAATGGCTTCTCTTTCAATGGTGTGGGTAGTGGTACACAAGTGGATCACATCCAAGCTTACTTCGGTTCTGATGATGGCATCGAGTTCTTCGGTGGAGCGGTGAACGTGAAGTACGCGGTTTCAACAGGTAACGAAGATGATTCTTTCGACTGGACGCTTGGTTGGAGCGGTAATGGTCAGTTCTGGGTAGTGAACCAGTCTACTGGCGGTGGCGACCGTGGTATCGAAGCCGATAGTAATGGTGATGACAATGCGGCAACGCCTTTCTCTAACCCTAATTTAAGTAACCTGACTTTAGTAGGTGCTGATGATGGTGACGGTGACAACCAAGCTTTGAAATTGCGTGAAGGTACCAAAGGTCGTATCCACAATATGATCGTAACGGGTTTCCCTAAACGTGGTGTACAGGTTCAGCACGACCAAACCATCGCGAACATGAACGACGGTTCTTTAGTAGTGGCTAACTCTCGTATCGATAATGCTAATCCTTGGGTGGGTACGGCTTCTGATGATTCAGATGTTGAAGTTTCTTTCGCTAACGACCCAACAAACTCCACTGCTGGCGCTGGCTTAGTAGGTTACGTGGGTACTGTTTCTGAGGGCGCTGTTGATCCTGCTGCTGCTTTGGGTAGCTGGTTTACCTCTACGAACTACGTAGGTGCGGTTCCTACTGGAGATGACTGGACTACTGGTTGGACAAAGTGATTTATTAAATAATACACCGATAATCGCATCGGCTTATTTTTGGTTAGGAAAGGGCCACTCTTTAGAGTGGTCCTTTTTCATAATTGAGCTTGTTTTCATTTGGGCGTGCCCCGCAATAAAATGCTGAACCCAAAAAGTCGTAGAGGTAAAGCTTGAACGTGCAGCATTTAACTGCGGGTCGGGCTATCCGTTCTTATTAAGCGCACTGCCTGTCGGTTCGTTGCTGCCCATTGCGGTGGCTACCTCTGGGCCGCCCCCGCAATGGGCGCACTCACTCGCCATTCAGTTCACTTAATACCACTGCTATCCCTCACGTATACAAATCTTAACAAGGTCTTAACACCCTACAAAAGAATACCTAATATCAGCTTATTAACTTGTTCGTTCTAAGCAATTTCCCCACCCGGATCAATTAATCATCATTTCAATATGGATGTAACAACAATGGTCATGTGGTTAGGCTTCTTTATGGCAGCCTATTCCGTAGTCGGAAACGACGTGATCCAAACACTCGGAACCTTTCTGAGTTCAAACGAAAAAAAGCCTTGGTACGTACTATGGGGCTATGCAGGTTCCATACTTGCCGCTGTACTCATCTACGGCTTTATGGCCGGTGATATAGACTATGGTCGATTGGATAAGATCAATTTACCCGATACACTCAGTGCTTGGTATTTACTGCCTCCATTTGTCCTGTTGATCATTACCCGTTTCGGTATACCCGTAAGTACCACCTTTCTCATTATTACCTTCTTCGCACCCAAGGCATTAGGACCCATGGTGCAGAAATCGGTCATGGGCTATCTGATCGCCTTTGCGGCTGCTGCATTCATATATACGCTCATTACCCGCATCACCGAGAAACGCTTCATTGAACAACCCCTCGATAAACCTGATGGTACCCTATGGACCAATAAAACCTTTTGGACCACTGCCCAGTGGTTGTCAACAGGCTTCTTATGGTCGCAATGGTTAACTCAAGATCTAGCTAACATCTACGTTTATCTGCTCAGTGATGGGACCGACAATCTGAGCACGATGGGCTTTGTTGCCTCCTTGGCCATATTCTTAGGTCTACTAGGCTATATCTTCTATAGCAAAGGTGGAGCCATTCAAGAGATCGTAAAAGCAAAAACCAATACAGCGGATATACGAGCGGCAACCTTTGTCGACTTGATTTATGGGGTTGTCCTTTACATATTCAAGTACAACGCCCTCGGTCTATGGGAAGGTAAATTACCAATGAGTACCACTTGGGTGTTCATCGGTTTATTGGCCGGACGTGAATTAGCCATACGCTACCGCTTAGATAACAAACTAGAAAAACACGAGATCACAGGTGTAGCCAAAGATTTAGCTAAGGTGGTCTTTGGTTTAGCGGTAAGTGTTGCATTGGTTTTATTAATGCAAGCCGTTTCCGGAGTAGGTGCTGCTGGTTAAATACCACATTACTCATCCACAAAAAAAGGAGCTATTTTATATAAAATAGCTCCTTTTTTTGTGGATTTCGGGAAAAACAGCCTGCTCGCATTACTACATGGGTAGAGAACATAACTATCCATTTATGAATGATCAACCCAAATACATTTCCATATTGTCAGATTATGGCTTCAAAGTAACATTTGCCAATCAGACCGACACCCGTTTTTTAAGAAAAGCAATTCAAGCACTAATAGGCAGTCCACACGAAATTTTGAAAGTCGAGTTTCTCAGAAATGAATTTTCAGGACTTACCTTAGAAGCCCGAAGTGGTTTTTGTGATCTCGTTTGCCGAGATGAGAGCAACAATATTTTCATAGTAGAAATGCAGTTAAGTCCGTACAAGCAATTTGTGCAACGCTCTAAGTTTTATGCATTTCACTGGTTCAATACGATCGTCCAAAAGGGGGCGGGTTTTGACTATCAGAATATTAGTAAGATATACAGCATAGCCATCTTAGCAAAGCCTATTTTTCACAATACTGAACAATTCTATCACTATAGTGTGTTGAAAAATCAAGAGAATATGATCATTGATAAACAGATGATACATGTTTTCGTAGAATTGAGTAAATTCGACAAAGCCCCATCTGAAGTTCGTACTGACTTAGAAAAACTACTTCATTTTATGGTACATCACGAAAAAATAGACCCCAAAGAAGTTCCTGAGTTCTATTCAGAAGAATGGTTGGAGTTCGCCAGAGAGAAACTCAACTCAGGTCGTTTGTCGCTGGAACAAGTAGCCATGCTAAATATGGCCATGGAAAAACGTGCCGTTACGCTCTTGATGGAGAAGAAACGCCTGGAAGAGGCGGTACAAGAGGCAGTAAAGAAGGCAACAAAAGAGGCAACAGAAAAGGGAAGAGAAAAAGGACATGC
>JAHDGT010000060.1:0-2489 GCA_020631675.1 Bacteroidota bacterium | reverse complement strand
AAGGACATGCAGAAGGACATGCAGAAGGAATAGAACAAGGACGAGTATTAGAGCAACAAGCTGCTAAAATTGGGGTAGCACGCAAACTCTTAGACAAAGGTCTGGAGGTAAAAGAGGTATCGGATTTAACAGGTCTATCCGTAGAAGAGCTTGAAAAACTATTATGAATGAAAGTAGGTATCCCATAATTCAGCTATCTGCATTGCAATGTGATAAGCCAATAATGGCGGAACCGCATTGCCTACAAGTTTATAGCCCATTGAAGGACTAACAACATATCTTTTCCGACCAACTTTAGCTGGTATAACAAAGGGGTAGTCATTTGGGAAACTTTGGATAAGGGCACACTCTCTTACACTTAACCGACGTTCTAATAAGCCGGCATTTAACTCTTCCTGATAAGTACCACCATTAGTTGAGGATAATCTTCTGAATTCAATGTTTCCGTGATGCTCTGCTCTGATCGTAGGGGCAATGCCATCAAGTTTGATTTCTGTTTGCCCTTGGCAATGCTTGCCCATGAATTTAGCTTTGGAATAGCGTTGATGCGAGGGGTCTTCAGATGTTTCGGGTTCTCCAAGCATACCGAGAATGCTTCTTAAGGAAACCGCTTTTTGCAATTTTGTACCTTTTTGCGTGAAGGCGTGTGTCGGCATAGGATAAGGAGAAAGTGACCTAGGAACAGTAGCACTTTCCAATATCGTCTTGATTTCTGGACGCAAGGCGTCTTTTCTTAGTCCGATAAAGAAGACACGCTCTCTGGATTGTGCTATGCCATAATCGGCGGCATGTAAAACCTGCGGGGGGAGTACAATATATCCATCACCACCGGCTGTTGAAAAGTCTTGTCGTACAATTTGAACAACATCTTCTAAACTCACTAGGCCTTTAACATTTTCGGCTATAAATATTTTGGGGCGTGTAAGATTGATGACCTCACGCATCCACATGTAAAGCTGCCCTCTGGTTTCGATACTTGGCGTGTTTTCATCGGCTGTTATGATACGCCCTAAATGATCTTTATGTGATTTAAAGCCCCCTCTTTTGCCTGCTAAACTAAAATCTTGACAAGGGAAACCGCCTGTTAACAAGTCTATCTCTTGTGGGAGCAGGGTGTTTCCATTTTGTTGTGCCTTTACCACGTCCACTATGCTTCCCAAATGAAAGGTGTTGGCTTTATGTCCGCGTGCAGAAAAGTAGTGTTGCCAGGCTAACTGAGCCGAGGGTTTGATGTCGTTCGCGAATACGGTTCTAAATGGTGTTTTTTTGAGTAGATAATGATTGGCGTCGATTTCTTGCGCTACGAAGTGAGGTTTTAGCCGTGTGTTCACACAAACTTTTGGCACTTTAAAGCCCCCTTCAAAGCCCAGATCCATACCACCACAACCTGAAAAGAGCGAAAGCATCTTTAAAGGTGCATTTTTGCGAGCCTGTGTTTTTGCCGCACTGTTTTTAGTGGATAAAATGGAACGTCCGCTCATGGGATAGTTTTATCGAAATACTCTTACTTTTACTAAACGTAACAAGATTCAAGAAACAGAACCACAAGTTACAGCTTCAAGATGGGATGCTGAATACAAGCGGTTCAATAATATCAATAAGTTGGATTTAAATCTGCGAGATAAAAGTGCGCTGGTCTGCGGTGCCAGCCAAGGAATAGGTAAAGCTGCTGCAATTGAACTAGCTGCTCTAGGGGCTAATGTAACTTTGTTCGCCAGAAATGAAGAGCGTATGAAAATGGCATTAGCTGAACTGGATAATAGCCAAGGGCAAGAACACGATTTTATTTCAGCCGACTTTTCTAAGCCTGAGGAGGTGCTTGCCGCCCTAAATCAGCATATTGAAAATAGCGGTAAGAACTATCATATTTTAGTGAACAATACAGGTGGTCCAAAACCGGGGCCTATTGTAGCTGCTGAGCCAGCCGCTTTCGCTGCGGCCTACCAACAGCACTTGTTGACCAACCAATTATTGGCGCAGACTTTATTAGAAGGAATGAAAGCTGCTGCTTACGGACGAATCATCAATGTAACCTCTACTTCTGTAAAAGAGCCTATACCCAATTTAGGTGTGAGCAATACCACTCGCTGGGCAGTTGCTGGCTGGGGCAAGACCTGGGCGAATGAAGTAGGGAAATACGGTATTACGGTCAATACGGTTTTGCCGGGTTTTACGGCTACTGGTCGTTTAGATGCGATCATTGCCAATAGAGCAAAAAAAGGAGGAATAAGTGAAGCCGCGGCCGCTGAAAATATGAAAAGCGCAGTACCTGCTCAGCGTTTCGCTGATCCTAGTGAAGTTGGAGGGGCGATCGCGTTTTTGGCATCTCCGGCAGCAGGATATATCAACGGTATCGTATTGCCGGTAGATGGTGGCCGAACTAAGTCCTTGTAGTCAGTATTCCTACTGCAAATTGTTCCCTATTAGCTCTGCGAGGGATAGGAGTGGTAATGAAGCCACTGAATGCGCCCTGTTTGGCGGCGTAAAAA
>JAHDGT010000059.1 GCA_020631675.1 Bacteroidota bacterium | reverse complement strand
TTATCAGGGCGTATCCACGCAATAAAGTCTTGCGCTTTTTCTTATTAAAATAATGTGCTCCCAGCGGCAAAAGTACAGACGTTATACTATAACGTCTCTACGGAAAAATCATCCTTTGGCGAAAAGAGCGCAAGCCTTAACTGCGTGGTCGGGCTATCCGTTAAAATTCAGCTGCTGCCTGCTGCTGTTTGGCAGGCGTAAAAATGGCTACCTCCGGGCCGCCTTTTTACGCCGCCAAACAGGGCGCATTCATCAGCTTCATTACCACTCCTATCCCTTACGTAAATAAATTAAAAATCAGGTACATTTAATTTTATTATCTCAGGTATTGTAGAATTTTACCCCCCCCTTTCCTTTTTAAGTCATTTGTTATGCAATAAATATACAATGCGATTCGCCACAAAATTAGAACCATTCGCCAATTTTTATGATTTTACGATTAAAGTATAGTCGCATATGAATTCAACAGTATTTATTTTTAAGTTTGATAAAATAGAATATTTAAGTTAATGTTTATGAGTTAGTTTGATGAAAATTATTTGTTTTTGAATGCTGTTTAATACCTAGGAAAAACATGATTTGCTCCAACAAAGGGCAATTTATGTACACAAATAATTAAGAATCCCATCACTAATTTTAGTTGATAATATTAATTAAATGTTATTAAATCAGTATTTGAAGGTGAAATGAAAGTCAAGAAAATGCCATCAAAACTTTACTGATTTAAGTGACTTTTTAACTCAAAAACTTTTTCTATGCATGTCATTTTTAAAATGGCACTTCCAATTGCGTTATTTCTCAGTTGTAGTGTCTTATTTGCCCAACAGTCGGCAGACCAAGCCAAAATAAAGGCTAAAACCAAAGTAAAATCGTACTGCGAAGTCAGTCAAAATGAGATCGACAAGCTCACAGCTAAAACTTATCAAGAATTAAGTACGGAAGAGAAGCTGATCATGCTAGAAGATCAGTACCAGAAAGGCTTGGTTCACGAACAGAATTATCAATATGGTAAGGCAGCTCTTGAAGCGAAGCTAGAAAAAGAAAGAACCGATGATTAAGCCGGACTTTCATTTAACTCACTCCTAATTTCTCTGATATGAATTTTACTTTACAAAAACTATCTTTAATAGTTGTATTTCTTTTTGCTGGTTCTTCGGTTTTTAGCACATTCGCCCAATTAAATGGGGATGGGGATGGCTTCGTACAAGGGCAGTTCGTTGAAATCGGAATTGACGCTCAATGCGGTGTTTTAGGCGGAACCACTTTTTTAGGTCCTCCTACAACAGGTAGCGATTATGGTGCATACCACCCAACGAACACAAGTATTGGTTTTACTGCTAATCCTGCTATGGACGGCTGGGCAACTCAATGTGGTGATTATTTCTTACCTGGTGGACCCTTCGCAGGTTGGGCAGTAGCCGGAGGTGGCACATTCTTTCAAAATAATGACAGAGATGGTGCATGTGGTGTGGCAGGGACACTGACAGCAACACAACCTTCTGCAAATGGTGGTGTCGGTGAGATTGTCTGGACAGGTACCACAACTAATGGCTTGCAAATCACACAAACCTATACAGTGGGTGCTAGTGATTTATACTTTACGAATACAGTTGAAATTTGTAATACCACTGGTGCTACAATTACAGGTGTTTCTTATGGTCTAGGATTTGATCCTGATAACGATCAACCTCAAGGAGGAGGTTTTGCAACTACGAATACGATTGTTACGCAAGGTGGTTCTGGTACTTTTGGTACGGGAGGAACAACGGCTGAAATTACTGCTGTTGGCGGTGGTGCAGGCTGCTTTTTATCCCTACATTCAGGATGTTCTGATAATGATGGTGATGGACAAAGAGATGATAATGCTTATGTGGGAACACTTTTTTCATTTGATGTCCCGGATCCAAGCACGCTTATTTCAACTACTGGTACAGGATGGGATGATACAAACGAGGGATTTAGTGAATTAGCTGATCAAGCGTTTGGTATCGCCTATGACTTAGGTGATTTAGCCCCTGGTGCATGTGCCCAAGCCATTGTTGTCTTCGAGTTGAGTCCTGGTGCGGCACCTGATCCCCAGTTAGAATATACTGGGGATGTTGATCCGGCCACAGCCGGAGAGCAATTATGTAATAATACACCAACAAACCCACCAATTGTTAGTGGTTTCCCAGGTGTTGGAACTTTCCAGTTTACCAATGGTAGTACCACAGCTCCTGATGGTATTGCTACTATCGATCCAACAACAGGTGTGATCAGTGATGGTGTAGCGAATACTACTTATACAGCGGAGTACTTTTATGATGCGAATAGCAATGGAATATTAGACGGTTGTAATGACACCTCTGCCGACTTTATGGTAGATTTCGTGCTTTGTTGTGATGAGCCAGTGATTTCTGTTGCACCAAGTGATACAGAAGCTTGTGAAGGTGATCCCGCAGTCGCACTTACTTTTAGTGAAGACACACCGGGTTCTGGTACAATTGATACCTATACATGGACCGGGGATACTGGTCCTTTATCTGCTACCAATGTAGCTTCCCCAACTTTTGCAACAACAACTCCTGGTAGATACATCTTGGATCTTGATGTGACCACTGATGACGGTTGCTCAACTTCTACTACTGTGAAAGTGGATATTGTAGGTCTCCCTGCTGCTCCAACTGTTACAGATGATTTGATTTGTCAAGGAGATACGCCTAATGGTTTGGTAGCTAACTGTGCAGCTTGCCCGGATATTCCTGCCGCAACAGGTTCAAATACGATTACCGTTGATATTCCAGGTACAGAATTTGGAGGTCAGCCAGGTGGAGCGAATGTCGTTTTTTCTATGAGTTATGATATGGCATTCGCAGGAGTTCCTAGCGGAGCTACGGTTACGGGAGTTTCCTATTCTGAAGTGAGCGGGATGGCATTTGATGTAGATGGTGGTGGACCTTGTTTAGGTTCTTGGGCGAGTGAAGCCGTTATTGAGATTACAAGTCCTGACTCGAATACAAGTGGTCAAATAGCTGATCCCGGAGCAGCTAATGCTCCAGGTGATTGGACAATTGCTGCTGGTTCAAGCACCGCACTAAATGGAGATAATGCAAGTGGTCTTTGGACCATTGATTTATTCGATAACTATGACGACATAGCATTATGTGCGGGAGCTTCGGCAACTATGCACGAACAAGATGTTATGACTCAAACACTTACACTAACTGTAGATTGGGAATTGGCCGCAACACCGGTAACAAGCACAACAACATGGTGGGATGCTGCTACTGGCGGAACACAACAAGGCACTGGAGGAACATTAGATCCTACAGGTTTAACAGCTGAAGAAGGTGCAGTAGATTTAAATGCGGATGGCACCTATACCTTCTATGCACAATGCGAGTGCAATGGTTGTGCTGGTCCAAGAGAAGCAGTTGTACTAACCGTTGATCCAGTTGCAGTGGCTGATGCGGGTGCGGATCAAGCTGTTTGTCAAGGAGAAGTAGTTGATTTAGTAGGTACGATCACTGGAGGTAACCTCGGAACAGGTACTTGGTCTGGTGGTGCGGGTGCTTTCGGAAGTACTACAGCTTTAACGACCACTTATACACCAGCTGCAAGTGAAGCAGGTACGAACGTTACACTAACCCTTACACCTGATGAACCAGGTACTTGTACAACAACGGATAACATCATCATCTTCATTGAAGCAACACCTGCTGCCCCTTCACCGGTAGCTGGGGATGAGCTTTGTGAACAAGATGAAACGACTAACCCTATAGCACCTGCCCCTTCTTTATCGGCAACTTGTCCAGCTTGTCCGGATACTCCGGGCGCTACTGGTTCTAATACTATTACCGTGGCAATTCCAGGTACGCAATTCGGAGGGCAAGTGGACCAGTCAAATGTTGTCTTTAGTATGAGCTACGATATGGCTGCTGCGGGTATCCCAGCTGGAGCTACTGTGACGAATGTCGCTTACTCTTCCATTAATGGAGAAGCTTATTTTGTAGAAGGAAATGTGTTCTGTACAGGTTCTTGGGCCAATGAAGCAGTAATTGAAATCACCAGTCCTGATGCGACTCCGAGTGGACAGATAAATGATCCTCTAGCTCCTACTACACCAGGAACATGGGCAATTCCGACTGGAGCACTGACTTCGTTCAATGGTGAAAATGCGAGCGGTGTTTGGATCATTGATCTATTCGATAATTTTGACGATATTGCTAATTGTGCTGTTCCTAGTGGATCTTTAATAACAAGCCACGAACAAGATGTATATAGTACTGAAATTACCTTAACTGTTGATTGGGAAACAGCAGCAACACCAGCTACTGGTGCGGTTACTTGGTGGGATGCCTCAACAGGAGGTACACAACAAGGTACGGGTGCAACTTTTGACCCTACTGGTACCACTGCTGAAGAAGGTGCTTTAGACTTCAATGCGCCTGGTGATTACACTTACTATGTACAATGTGAGTGCAATGGATGTCCTAGTACAAGAGAGGCGGTTGTGTTAACAGTTATCGACACACCGAACCCACCTGCTAACCCTGCTATCCCTGCCTTCTGCCAAGACTTGGCACCTTACCCGAATATTGACCCAGGTACAGGTGTTTACAACTTCTACCGTGATGGTACCTTGATCGCTGGTGCTGGAGAAAGTGTTGGTAGTTATACATTAACCGCTGCTGACGATGAAACCAATATCACCGTTACAGAGATCGTAACAGGTCCTGATGGTACGGAATGTGAAAGCTTGGCTTCTGTTCCTGCGGCTATTGAAATTTTGGATCCGATCACTTTCACACCGGTTGTGGATTGTGCGAATGTGGGTGCTGATTCTTATCGTGTTACTTTCACTGTAGCTCGTGGTACGGATGGTGCGGATGATACTTTTGAGATCATCGCTCCTGGTTCTACGGCCATTACGCCTTCTGCTACAGTTACGGATGGTACAAGTGTTTCTATCGACTTCCCATTGGGTGCGGGTTGGTCTATTACGGTACAGAACTCTGGTGCAGGTACACCTGACTTATGTCCGGTTACTTTGACGGGTGACCAAGTATCTTGTTGCCCAGCAGCTACGGCTGATGCGGCATTGCAAAACTTATGTGATGGAGAGTTACCTGATCTATCGGTTGCGGCTTCTTTCTCTGCTGGCATCAATGACATCAATGGTCAGTTGAACACAACAGATGTTGCAAGTGGTATGGATAATGCGGCTGATGGTGTAGTTTGGTTCACGGTAGCTACGGGTGACCCTGCTCCGGACCCTATGACAGCAACACCATACACTGATGGAGATATGTTACCGATTGATAACTGTATTCAGGGAGAGTTCACTTTGTACGCTTTCTTACAGTGTGACAAAGATGGAGACATGTCTTCTTTTGATCCTGTTGGTGCGGCTGGTTTGTATGATGATGAATGGATCGCTGCGGGTTCTATTGATGTGGCAGTTTATCCTGAGATCACTGCTACCATCGCCTTACCTGACTTACCATTAGAATGCCGTGTTGAGTTAACACCAAGCTGTATGAATTTCTTGGTGGAGGCTACTTTCGATGATGTGGCATTCGGTACCACAGTGAGCCAATCTATTGATGGCTTACCAACGGTTGAGAATACGGGCACTAGCTATATTTTCGATCCTGACGAGGTATTCGCTCCTGCGGCTTCTGTAGGTGAGGTGAACTTCGTGATCACTAACACGATCGCTCCAGCTGATATGGGTACGACTTGTATCTCTATCCCTGCGGGTCCTCAAGACTACAAGTGCTGTATCGCTGAAGCTGGTTTCCCGGCTACTACACCGATATGCCCGGATGTATATGATGCGGATGGTAACTTAGAAACAGCTGGTGAGCCTATGACCGTTACGGTTACGGGTTATGAAGATTTTAATCTTTATTCCACTTACTTGATCGTTACGGATGATGCGGGTATGATCTTAGAGGTGATCGACTTATCTGACGATTTGACCTGGCCGGCAACATTCACAAGTGTTCCTGCTGCTACAGCATTGAACCAAAGTGCGACACCAACAGTACCTGTTGGTATCAACTCGCAAGCTACTTTCGAGTTCGCATATGAGCATTGGACATTAGCACCATATAACTTGGCACCTGATTTCGGTCCTTGTGCGGATGGTAATCCTGGTTTGGATGTACGTTTCTATTCTTACAATGATTTCGATTTCAAACAGCCGGATCCACTACCACAATCAATGGATGGACTAACAATGGTTCCAGATATTCAGAACGCAGGTAACACCTACACTTCTGATATCGCGATGGTGGGTATGAATGATGACATTTGTCATGATCTTTCCGTTGCTGATGATCAGTATGTACCTAGTCCGATCACCTTCGCTGGTATGGGTCCTAATACCTTAGAAGGGGTTACAGGTAGTACATCTCCTTTCTACTACAACACACATGAAATCAGCATTTGTGGGGGTACTTTACCGTACGACTTCGAATGGGAGGAAACAGGCTATGTACGTCACTCGATCACACAGCCTGGTTTGATCAGAATCATCTATGCGGATGATGCGGAATGGTCTGTGACGGCTACCGATGCCAATAATTGTTCAGGTGGCTTCTTGGTCTTCAGCAATGATGACATGAATGGTGATGGTACTATGGATCTGATCCTGGATATCGAAAGCTATACCGTAGTAGGAGATAATCCATTCACACCAACAGCTGAAGGTACTATTGATGTAGTAGTTACCGGTGGCGACTGCGGAGGTGCTTATAGCTATGACTGGACCGGACCTGCTTCTTGGGATGGCACTGGTAATGGTACAGCTAGCATCAGCAATTGTGTAAGTGGTTGGTATTCCTTAACAGTAACTTGTGGGGATCAGACCACAAGCGGTTGGTACTGGGTAACAAGAGTTACACCTGGTGGTCGCTCAAAAGATGCTGCTTCCATGTTGAAGGCAAGTCCGAATCCATTCTCTGATATGGCGGTTGTCAACTTCAGTGTTTCTGAAACAGCTCATGTTGATCTTGGCTTATTCAGTGTGAATGGTCAAAGAGTAGTGAACTTATTCAGTGGTAAAGCTGAAGCAGGTGATGTTTACGGTGTAGATGTCGTATCTGAGAACTTAGCTGCTGGTGTTTACTTACTTCAATTGACCGGAGATAACGGATTAATCGAGCATGAACAAGTGATCATCACTAAGTAGGATTAGAACTATTGATGTGAGATTACTAATAATACTCGTATAGAGTTTTGAGTTAGAGCCCCTGCCGACGCGTAAGTCGGTGGGGGCTTTTTGTGTCTATGCGTCCAACTTAAAAGCATTAGCACATTTTCAAATCAGCACATTAGCACATTAATATTGCGGGTATGCGCCCTTACTAAAAAGTATAGAAATTAAAATCTACTTCAACTGATAGAGTAGGGGGAAATCATTATTTCTAACAACCATTACATGATTGAGGTCATTGATTTTCAATGGCGCGATATGTCTAACATTTCCATTGGCGTAAAAGCCGGATTTGGCAGGAGAAACTGCTTGGTATTTGAAATCACCCTTTCCTAAAAGTAATTGTCCATAACCCGCATCATAACGTGGGGTTTCCACTTCGGTATCGTAGTAATTGCCGGCATGTAAAATATCTTTGATGCTGTCTTTGTTAAAGTCGTATATCAACGCACTGGATAGTGGACTGAGTTGACTCTCAAAAGGCAGTTCGTGACGCTTAAAAGATTGTCCGTCAATGTTTTCCAAGATAATGGAAGCATAGGTGTTCACTTTCGCGGAATAGGCTTTGTCTAATTTGTCTCTTTTCAGGATCTTGTCTAAATCAGCATGTGCGAAATCACTATAAGTATCGAATTTTTTCTTTAAAAAGGGCATCTGCTCCGAGCTGCATTCAAAACCTCTGACGGGGTAGAGCGTGCCCGATTCTTCTTTAGCCAATACACAGTCTACAGTGCCATTGTTATCAAAGTCATTACTGAAAACATGCAGCTCACTATCCTTGAATTTATTGTTCGTTCCTATGTTGCCAAGCAGAATGTCTTGGTCGCCATCACCATCCAAGTCAGATGAATATATAGAAAACCAAATGCCCGTTAAAGGCGAGCTTAAGAAGGAGTTGGTCTGGTCTTGATACACCCCATCAACCAATTTAAAAATGCGAAAGGCATTGAACTCTCCAACTGTTAGCAACTCCATTGTTTGATCTCCATCCAGATCCACCCATTTCGCATCATTGATCATACCGCCTTCTAAAAGGGTAGGGCAGAGGCTTGTGGTCGCATCTTCAAAAGAGAAACCTACATTTTTTAATAAGTAAGAACGAGACGCACGAGGATACTGCCCAGCTAGCGCACCACCACCAATAAAGAAATCCGGATCACCGTCTTGGTCAAAATCATGCGGGCGAATACAAGCAGCATTCGTCGCCTCTATATTGCTGAAAGCAGCATCTGCGAACAACAATTGATCCTCTTGATTAATGAAAAGTCGATCACTATACAAAGCGGGCTGATCTTTAAATTGCGAACCACCCCCGCCAGCGCAAAACAAATCAATATCACCATCGCGGTCAATGTCAATGAAACAGGCGTCCACATCTTCAAAAGCGTTCATGCTACTTAGGATCGGACTGTCAAATGCTTGATAGATAAGCTTGCCCGCTTGTTTATTGCTGATGTAAAGCTGTGCCGCCTGTCCGGCACTACCACCAAAAATAAAATCAGATTGCCCGTCTCTATTCAAGTCGGTACTGGCAAAAGCCGGACCTTTGGTGGACTGTTTATGGGGGAGGAGCACCTCTGTTTGGAAATCGTTGAAGGGGTTTTCTTGGTGCGTATAATCTATACCCAGACTTATAGGGTCTATTTGACGAAAGTACTGCCCTTCTGTTTTAGTCAAAGCATTAGCATTCGTTTTATCCGCATCTTGTTTGCTCAGCCTAATGGCTTTATCACTACTGATGTCTGTCAACTTTAAGCGACTGCCGTCTTTCCAGTAGACTAATAAACTGTCTATCTTTTTCGCATTGCCAAGCCCCAGTGTAATACCGCTATGCATATTGGACTGATAGCCCCTCGACGGATGCCATTCTTCATAAAGCTGCTGAGCATTCAGGTACGCATGAATTTTTACATTATAATGGGCGGGATCAAAAGGCGAATCAAATGACAACTGTACATGCTTGTTAGCAGCCGACCTGTTTTCATAGACAAAAGCCGGATCATTGATGTTATTGACGATCAGATCCGGGTCCCCATCATTATCCAGATCCGCTATAGCCGCACCATTAGAAAAACTCTTTTGATCCGCCTTCCAAGCCTTTGATACATAAGAAAAGCTTTGTCCGGCTTCATTTCGGTAAAAGTGATTGCTCAGTTTATGTTGCGGACAACTCAATACCGCTTCTAACTTTTGTTGAGCATTATATTGCCCCCCTCTTGCTATTTTCTCATTGCGAACCCTACGCATGAAATCATTATCGCGAACATCCCTGAAATAACCATTGCTCACAAAAACGTCCTTCCACATATCCCCATCAAAGTCAGCGAATAAGACCGACCAACTCCAATCCGTTTTCGATAAACCTAACTGATGCGCCGTTTCTGAGAAATAACCATCTCCTCGGTTCAGCTGCACGGCATTGAACATATATTGGTGATGAAAGCCCTTTGTTCCGTGGTAATAGCCAAAAGAACGAGGATTCATAGACGCCATCAGCGTTTTATTGCGAATTCGATCTTTAGGGGTCATATCCACCACCATCAGATCCAGCGTTCCATCATTATTGAAATCAGCACCATCACAACCCATACTGAAAAAAGAAGTATGCCCGCTCCTTTCTTTTATCTCATCTTTAAAGCTTCCATTTCCTTGATTGATGTATAATCTATCGGGTACGAAAAAATCGTTCGACACATAAATATCCACCAAGCCGTCATCATTATAATCTAAGGTAGAAACCCCCAAGCCATAAGCTAAATCTTCTCCCAAACCTGCCTTGGTCACATCAATATATTGGTCTCCTTTTCGTTCATACAGCCTACATGAATTCTTTCTCCTAAAGGCAGCATCTCCATTGAATTTAGCTTCCAGAGCTTCATAGCGTTTCTTGTAGTTCCCTTCGGTCGGACTAAGATCGCTGGAGTGGTTCAGTACAAAAAGATCCAGATCACCATCATTGTCCATGTCAAAAAACGAAGCATTGGTACTCAATGCCGGATCATCGATGCCATATTTTGCCGCTTGCTCACTGAATCGCCAATCCCCTTCATTAATGAACAACTGATTACGGGCACTTTCATAAACCGCCGGAAATCCACCTTTACACACATAAATATCCAACATCCCATCCCCATTAATATCCACCAATTGCACCCCATTAGACCAAGTGTCAGTCTTATTTGCGATTTCGTTTTTACGTTCCTCAAACGTCAATCCGCCCATGTTTTTATATAAACGATCCGCGACCAAATTCCCGCTCATCACCACATCATCCAAGCCATCATTATCCAGATCACCGATCGCTACACCACCACCATTATAGAAGTAGTCATAAATACCAATATGATGGTCAACAGTTTCCGTCAATTGATTATTAAAATCAATGCCACTATCGGCTTTTAAACGCAATACATTTCTGCTCGTGCTCGCTGATGTAGTAGAAGAATCATTCGATGTACTTTCTTCTGAGGTACAAGCAGTGAAACAAAGCAACAAAGAGGCAATAAATGGCAAAGTGCCCAAAGGGTAGTTACTAAACAAGGGACGATAATTAATAGATGGGTAAACAGCTCATTATGCTATCACTAATATACCAATACTATTCCAGCTATGTATTACAATGCCGCCTAAGCGCAATAAAAGCCCGCGCTATTTATCAAAGAGAGAGCGAAGTCGAGCAGGTCATCTCATATCTCGAGTCTCATGTCTCGGGTCTCAAAAAGCGCAAGCTTTCACTGCGCTCACCGGGCTATCCGTTCCTATTAAATGCACTGTCTGTCGGTTCGTTGCTGCCTGTTGCGGTGGCTACCTCTGGGCCGCCCCCGCAACAGGCGCACTCACACGCCATTCAGCACATTTAATACCACTCCTATCCCTGGCGGAGGCACATGAATACTAAGCTATCCCTAAGTACATACTGATCTGCTGTATACAATTGCTCAAAGCAGTAGGATCTATGATAATAGTGAATAGCAAGCCGAAAACAGCACCCGCTAAATGCGCTTCATGACCAATATTATCCCCCAAACGTCTGTTTTTAGCCGCATAATACGAGAAGCCCATATAAGCAATGCCCAATACAAATGCTGGGATGTCAAAAAATGGAAAGAAAATCAAGCGCAAACCAGCCGTAGGCGCATACATAATAAAGCTGAATAAAACAGCCGATACCGCACCAGAAGCACCTAAGCTGCCATAATAAGCGTTGTTCCTATGCATAAAGAATGCAGGAAGATCGGAGAAGGCCAGCCCTCCGAAATACAAGCCTAAATACAATAGATTAGCTCTCGACCCATAAAGGTCATTATAGAAGTATTCCAAAATGCTACCGAACTCATAAAGCACATACATATTGAACAGTAAATGCATCCAGTTGGCATGTATAAAACCAGAACTAAAAAAACGATGGTATTCCTCGCCACCCACCTTATGGATCAGATAGGGTTTGAATAAAAACTTACTTTGAAGCTGATCCCCGCTCATCTTCCCGATCACAGGAATGTTACTTCTGTCAAAACCCGCAATGTGGGCTGGAAAAGCCGCTATGGATATGATAGAGGTAATGGCGACGATTATGATCGTTAACCAAGCGGTATGACCACCTACTAATAAGATCAGATCAGGAAAGTAGGCTAATAAGAATGGATAAAAAACAAGGAAAAATTCGTGATACATATATGTAGGCAGTTGTGTTTAATGGAACCGATTAGGTATATAGCCCCCTGTTTATAGTATTGTGCTAAGATAAGGAATCAAAAAGTTCAAAAAAATGTCAGATTGATGACGATTCTATATTCATAATAAAACTTATTAATTAATTTTTCCTGTAGTTGACCTTTAATCCAGTAAATAATATGAAATTAATCAATGTTTGTCGGTTTAGAATATTTTTTAATCACACAGATAAGAAATTTGGATTTATCTTTTAATTGATTTTGTTAGTCTAAAATGTTAACAGTAGATTTACATTAGCAAGTAATTACAAACACTTTGTGATTATTAAGTTAACTGTTTGAATAAATTGCAACTTTTCCTCCTCTTAAGGAATATGTTGCTATCCCCCTTTCAAAAGATATTCTCCTCTCTTTTCATCCTAATTCTTATACTATAGAGTAAAGAATACATTAACTCGAAACTCATTGAATTTAAGTTGTAATGACTTGAAACAGGCTTTGCTTTGCCTATTTCTAATAATTAACAAACTTGAAAATTATTAGGGTAAGACACCCTCAAAATGATTTTTGATCTTCACTGAGTCGAGCGATTACCTTCCTCACTTTCATAGTATTAGAGTACAGTCTGAAAAAACAATCAAGTTTTTATTTGTGTGTCCTTGCTTTGTTTGGATGACACAGTTAAAACTGAATGTAACATATTCTCAAAACTCACAAATGCTATGATGAAAAAACTCACTTTTCTCATACTGCTTCTTATAAGCAGTATGGCGGCATTACAGGCACAAAGTACAACATGCTCAGCGATACCCGCTGTTACTTGTGATCCTAATGCCACGTTCACTTTTACTCCTTCAGGAGGCTCAGGAGGTGGGGGAACAGGTGTTGACTACGGTTGCTTGTTTTCTCAACCAAACCCTCAATGGTACGTTTGGGCTGCTGATGAAACTGGCTCGATTTCTATTGACATTACCACTTCTCCCGCTACAGATGTGGATTACATCCTGTACGGTCCCTATGATGCTCCTACTGGAAACTGTAACAGCTTAACAGCGGCAAATACGATTGATTGTAGCTATAATGGTGGTACTGCCCCAGAACAGATCAATGGTAATTTAGTCGCAGGTAAGTTCTACATTTTATTGTTAACTAATTTCGGTGGTTCTACCACTGATGTTACACTTGCTCAAGTAGGTGGAACAGGAAGTTTAGGAGGACCGCTTAGTTTTGATGCGGTTAGCACGGGACCATTCCTTACGAATGATGCTTCTACTACTATTCTAACTTCTCCACCTGCTTCCGATCCTAACGTAACAGGACTTAATTTTTCGGGTCCTGGTATTACAGATGCGGCTGCGGGAACTTTCGATCCCGGTACAGCTGGTGTAGGAACACACACCATTACAGTTACAGGTGCTTCTTATGGCTGTCCGGTAACCACAACAACTAGCATTACCGTTAATTGCTTGTCACCAGTTTTATCTACAACAGCTGATGTGACAAACCCTTGTGTAGGTGATGCAGCTGTGAATATTACTACTACAGAGACAACCGCTGGTTCTGGTACGATCACTTCTTATACTTGGTCAGGAGATGGTGGAGCATTATCGGCTACCAATGTGGCTAATCCTACTTTAAGCACTGCGACCGCAGGTACATATAACCTCACTTTAGATGTGGTTATGAGTGATGGTTGTACGGCAACAAGTGCTGTAAGTGTTACGGTAAGTGCTCCGCCAGCAGCCCCGACCCCGGTAGTTGGTGAGTCAATTTGCGAGGGAGATACGCCAGCAGGTCTTACAGCGACTTGCGCTGATTGTGTGACACCTCCAAGTGGTGGGCCGATAACGGTGACCAAATCTTATACAGGGCCAACATTGACAGTGGACGGTGTAGGTTCTACCTATGTGCCGGCCGGTTCGGTGACTTTCACAACAGCTGATGTGCCAGCGAATTACGTGGTTACGGACGTTAATGTAACAGTGGAATGGCAAAAGACGGATGGAAGTTGTGCCAGCCCCGCAGCGGGTATACCGTATTTCGCGGAGATGGGTATCGGACTGAACGCACCGGGCGGAGTCAATGTGGCGTTATTGGCGCAGAACCACTATGTTGGATCAGGAAGCGGCCCAACGAGTCCGGTAACGATGACCTTCGACGATCAAGCAGCTACTTCAGCACCGACATCAGTACCTCCCACGCCAGGTACGTTCCAGCCCACGGCAGGTTCGTTAAGCGTTTTCAACGGAGCGAGCGTTGTGGGAACCTGGGAAGTGACAGGTAATGATGATACGAGTTTAGACCCATTATGCATATTCTCTTGGTCGATCACGGTCGAGGCGGAACCTGGTCCCGTCCCACCAGCACCAGTAACCGCTGATTGGTATGACGCGCCTACGGGCGGTACATTACAAGGTTCAGGAGCGACTTTGGACCCAACAGGTTTGACGGCTGCTGAAGGAGCGGTGGATCTGAACACGGCCGGTACTTATACTTTCTATGCGGAATGTGTATGTAATGGTTGTGCAAGCACACGTGAAGCGGTCGTGTTAACAGTTGATGCGGCAGCTACTGCTGAGGCAGGTGCTGATCAGAGCGCATGTGAAGGAGAAGCGGTGACATTAGCAGGATCCGTGACAGCCGGAACTGCTACCTGGTCAGGCGGAGCAGGAACGTTCAGTAGTACAACTGATCTTGCTGCGACCTATACACCTGACGCAAGTGAGGCCGGAACGACAGTGGTCTTGACATTAACACCTGATATAACAGGTCCTTGTGCGACGCCGGATATAGTGAATATAACCGTGGATGCCACCCCAGCGGCTCCAACACCTGTAGTAGGAGAAACGATTTGTGAAGGGGATACACCTACGGGATTGACGGCGACTTGTGCTGATTGTGTGACCCCGCCAAGTGGTGGGCCGATAACGGTGACCAAATCTTATACAGGGCCAACATTGACAG
>JAHDGT010000058.1 GCA_020631675.1 Bacteroidota bacterium | reverse complement strand
TAGACATTGATCTGTGAGGATTGATCGATGAAGACATTGAGATCATGCACGGTAATGAGTCCGTCGGCATTGAAATCTCCAGAGGCCATGGTATAAGTGCCGTCTGATAGCTGCTTGAGCTGTTCCGCGCCGCCCTCCACATGATCGGGATCGCAAAGATCCAGCAAACTGGTGTTGGGGAAATAATAAGGCACATCACTAAGGACGGCAATGTGGTTGCGCGACTTGACGGCCACATGATAGAAGCCCGCACTGATGCTGTAGAAACGCGGACCGCTGGTGAGGTCATCCGGATCGAGTAAAGTGCCATCACTAAGTAGCAGTGCGGCACGTTGTTCTACGAGATAATCAGGAATGGAAGTATTTCTGACCTCTACCAAGACCCAATCCACTACATTTGGTGGTAGTTCCCAAGCGAAATCAAGTGCCTCTGTACCGCTATAGTACCAAGGGTAACTATTGAAAGGTTGTGCCAAAGGGATGATGCCCTCCTCTTCTAAGAAGGTGGTCATTTCATCTGTGGCAGTGTTATAGGCTGCTTCTAAACGCACTTGTACAAGCACCTCCACCCCGCTGAGTGCGGATGGGCTGACCTCTAAGGTGATCTGAGTACGTGTGCTTTTGCAATCTGTATTGTAAGCGGCGGCATCTTCTACGTAAAAATGGTAAGTGCCCATACCGCTGATCTCTCCTGCTAAGGAACCGTAACTGGGGGTGAATGTGCCGCTTCTGCTTGCCAGTTGCACCCCTCCTACCGGGGCGGAATACCAATTCAAGCAGTTACCGGATTGTACGCTTGAGTTAGGCGCGAAGGCATATAAAGTAGGTAGCGCGTCGCCATAAGCCACATCGCTGGGCTGGGTGACTTGCGGGGCGGGTGGTGCTACGCAGAGTTGACTTTGGCACTCGAATAATACGTCTTGGATCTTTGCTAATTGGCAATCAGTAAAAGCAGAACGCGGACAGTTGGTCCAGGGGTTGCTGCTCATGAAATTATCCATATCGGGATCATAGCCACCTGCACCTCCCCAAACGCAATTCTCAAAGCTGGAATCACAGTAGGTATTCGCGTTAGGCGGGGTTTTATTGCAAAGACAAGCATCTTGTCCACTTGCCCCACAAGAAACACCGCTTTGGTTCAAATTCAGTTTCGGGTCAGCGGGGGTGTCACAAATGCGATCACCCGCCGTAGCACAATCACTGCCACTGATGTTCTCCGGATTGGAAGAGTTATAGCCTTCATGGGTATGGAACAAACCGAAAACATGTCCCAACTCATGAACCAATACCGCGGGGTCATCTAAGAGTACTTGATTATTGATGATGGAGCGTGCTAAGTTACCGCTGGGATAAGCACTACTGGCCGCATAGTAGCCGCCACACTGTTCATAAGAACCCACCAAATACACATTGACCGCATCCTCGTAATTTAACGTCAGCAAGTTCGATACATCGTTCTCGCCTCCGCAAGAACCACTATTGTTGAAGTAATACATATCGGCATCATTGTAGATGCCTCCGGTACGCATGCTTACAGCTTGGAAAAACTCAATGCCCGCATCGGCATAGACCGCATTCACATAAGCCAGAGCATAGTTCACATCTCCTACTGACAACCCTCCTCCTCCACTACCATTGGTGAAGTTGGTGAATACAATGGGCACTAGATGTTTACACGCATCTGTTTCTACGGTACAAGGTCGGCAGGAGCTTCCGCCGCCATAGCAGTCGGTGAAGTAACCACATCCATCTCTAAGAGCAGATAGGCTAGAGGGGTGTGGTACTTTGGCCGCACAATCATCATCAAATGTAGTTATAGCAACAGGTGTTTCTTGTGCCCACAATTCTTGCGTTGAGTGTGTCAAGAAAGTTAGGCAGCACATAGTGTAGGTGAGGACAGATATGAGTAGGGCTCGTATTTTTAAGCTCGCTTTCATATTGGAATCGGTGTGTAGTAGTGAGGTAGTTTAATCTACCTCAGTGATTCGTCAAGCTGACATAAGCTTGACTAGTCAGTACTATGTAAAATCCATGCCAACAAAATGAGACATATACAAAATTCAGCACTTAAGTAGGGTTCAGATGAAAAACTTTAAACTACCTCCATAATTAGCTACATTGCGATCATGAACTCTAAAACAGATGTGCTCATCATTTTCATTAAAAACCCGATCAAGGGAAAGGTGAAGACCCGTTTAGCGAAAAGCATAGGCGAGGATAAAGCTTTGTCTGTTTATATGCGACTATTGGCGCATACTTGCGGTATTACCAAAGACTTAAATTGTAGTAAACGCCTCTACTACACTTGGCACATTGAACAGCAGGATGATTGGGATAATGGCATTTACAATAAACAGCTACAATACAAGGGCGATTTAGGGCAGCGCATGTACCAAGCCATTGAAGAAAGCTTTAATAAAGGCTTTGAACGGGTTTGCATTATAGGAAGTGATTGTCCGGAGCTAGCTCCCGAACACCTCATCCAAGCTTTTGACACACTTAAAAAGCATGATGCGGTCATTGGTCCGGCGCTAGATGGTGGCTTTTACCTATTGGGGCTTACTCGAAACCATGCGGATCTCTTTTTGAATCGTACCTGGAGCACTTCTAGCGTTGCCCGTGAAACCATTGAGCAATTCAATAGGCTTGGGTACACACACTTCCAATTGCCCACACTAAGCGATCTGGATGAGGCTTCGGATCTTGAACGCTTGGGCTTCTGAGATTAGACCTCCGCAATATTTATCTTCGCAATTCAACAGTCATAGAAATCATGAAATCTTTATTCCAACTGACCATAGCTTTACTGGGTATTGCATTCGCTTTACAAAGCACACCATTAGCAGCGCAAACCCTTCAACACCGCACGCGCTATCAGAGTCAATACTTTTTCCAGCAAATGATCTACAACCCGGCTTATACGGGTGTAGACGGACAGTTGGCTTTTGGCGGCGCGGCACAATACCCTTTGGGTAGTCAATCCGTCAAACCACTTTCCGCGCATCTTTTCGGGCAAGGGCGCATCGCCAATGCTAATGATGCTGGGGTCGGTATCTCTGCCAGCTATTATGATTTTGATGATAGCTTCGAGGGCATGATATTAAAATTAAGCGGACACTTGAGCTATCCATTTGAAATTTTAGATGTTGCTGAAATTCGCATTGGCTTCGCCCCTGGCTTAATTCATTATGAAAGCCTTATCGCCCCGGGCGCATCTTCCTTTGACAACCCGGACGCCTATGTTAAATTCAATATGGATATGGGTGTAATGCTCGATTGGGAAGATTTACAGATTGGTGTTGCCATTCAGCATGCCAATGAACCAGAGTTTTTATACGTAGGTGCAGGTGGCAACAGTGCCTTTTTACGCCGGGTGACCTATGCCTCCGCCAGCTATGATATCGGACTTAGCAACGGGCTACACATCATTCCTAACCTGTTTTTCAATCAGAACTTCAGAACGGGTAACATCTTACTAGGCAATGACGGCTGGCAAGCAGATCTGGGCGCGATGTTCCACTACAATGAGAAATACTGGTTCGGCTATCAATACAAACTCAAAGATGAAGTGAGTAGAATGGGCTTCATGCTCGGAAGTAGATTAGGAGAACGTTTCCACATCAGTCTGAATTACGACCTCAAAAACGGCAATAGCTTTTCCAGCAGCAACCGAGTGGGGCTGACCATAGGGCTTACACTGCCAACTTTATACAGAGATCTGGATGAGGAAGATTTAGAAGAATAACTCCATTCTTCTGTCAAATTTCCAATTTTCTAATTTTTCGGGAACTACGGTCGAACTTTTGACTGTTGTATGCTCTTGTGTGCGCTAAAGTAGACTGAATCTCAAGGTGATTTTTCATTTATTTTCTTGTTTTTCGTAGAATCTCAAAAAATAAATGAAATTTTATCATTTTAATTCATAATTAACTGATTATCAAAATTTTAATTAGACTAATTTAATTAAAAAAAGTTTAAAAAAATTCAATTTCAGGGAACTTTTAAGCACTCAATTTTGTTTTATTATTGTAAGTGTTTTGCTAATGAACGAGCTGAAGTCATTCATTAAAATCACTTGCTGGTTGCGGTATTACTTAACTAAAAATGCCTATGAAACTTCCAAATGTTACTCATCGTACTCTGCTTGGTGGTATTCCCAGTGTGGATAACCTGGCAACTGGCCGAGTACATTACACATCGCCCAAAAAAGTTAACGGATGAAGACATCTTGATCAAGTACTTGAACGAAGAATTGACTCGTTTGAAGAACAGCAAGAAGAAATAATCTGACTTGATCCGCTAACGCTACCACAAGCGAGTCTGGTGCTTGGTGCGATCTGCTAATGTACACGCGACACGCACGCACGTATGCTACGCATCGCCCAGCCCGATCACTCGCTAATGTGAAACTGATCTGGTACAAAAAGATCTTTCCCATAAAAGACGCTGTAAAGCGCTAAAACGCTCCTAAGATGTTTTCACGCATCTTGGAGCGTTTTTTTTGCTATCACAAGACTGTAAAATATTAAGATACGCTATAAAGTAATTTCAATTTCTGCGGTTTTTGAACTAATTTGAATTGCACCACAAACCCCACCTCTCTATGGTATTTATCCCCTTAAGTGGCCTATTTATTATCGTATGCGTTATAGTGGCGGGTGCGAACCTATCTCCTGATGCACCTCCTCCTCGTCGTAGAGGTGGCGGCGGTGGCGGAGGAGGTCGCGGTGGCGGTGGTGGCGGACAGTTCTTTTAAACAGGCTCAGCTCTCCTATCTTCTACTCTATTTCTTTCTCCTTGATCTGAAAAAGCTTTGCATTAAGGCTACACTTTCTTCAGCCAGTATTCCTTTTTTAATCTTTGTTCTTTTGTGTAACAAATTCCCTTCAAAGCGGGCATAACCGCTTTTGGGATCACTCGCTCCATATACCACAGCTCCCATTTGCGACCAAGATAATGCTCCAGCGCACATCACACAGGGTTCTAAGGTCACATAGAGTGTACAGCTCCCTAAATATTTCGCACCCAGATTATTCGCCGCTCCTGTAATGGCCAGCATCTCCGCATGTGCGGTCACATCTCTTAATAATTCTGTTTGGTTGTGCCCTTTAGCTATAATGTGCTCATTGGCTACTACTACCGCACCTACTGGCACTTCTCCGGCATCAAATGCCTTTTCCGCTTCTCGTAGTGCGATCCGCATAAAGTGCTCGTCTGTTAGCTGTATCATTGCCCGATCACCTTGAAAGAGGTACGACGGTTTTGCTGGTGTTGTTCCTCGCTACAACTTACCCCATCATCACATTCGTTGGTCAACTGCGTTTCTCCGTAGCCTCTGGCCACCAAACGACTTTGCGGAATACCCTTACTGATCAAATAAGTCACGGTAGATTGCGCCCTTTCTTGCGATAAGCGAGAATTGTAGCTATCACTACCCCTAGAATCCGTATGCGAACCCATTTCAATACGGATGGTTGGGTTCTCGAATAAGATCGTGGCTAAGGTATTGAGTGTGGGTTGCGCATCCTCTCTAATGTAAGATTCGTCTAAGTCGAAATAAATATTGTCCAGAACGATTTCTCTGCGTTCGTATATCTTCTCTAAGATCAATTCGGCATTCACCACTACTGTTTGTCCAGGCTGTCCGCCTTTGCCTTTGGTGCTCACTTGTACCGTTTGACTGAAATAGCCATTCTTCGTAGCCGTGATAGAGTAATCCGTATTGGGTTCTAAAATAGCCGTGAAGTTTCCTGAGTCATCCGCAACGATACGCTTGTTCAAGCTGCTGCTTAAACTTAAGCCCAACACCTGTGCGATCGCTTGTGGCAAGCCTCCGCCAACCACCAAATTACTATTCAGATCATCTGGATTAGATAAGACCTTCTGTTTGACCACAGCACGCAACTCATAAACCACTGGCTTAGGTGGTGGAGGTGTAGGGTCCTTTTCAGGAACGTCAGCAATGACCGGTGTATCAATAGGTTCTGGCTCGGGCTGAGGAATCAGCTCTACGAAACTGTAAATGTCATCACTACCCTTCCCGCCCGGACGAGAGGAACTGAAATACCCCTGCGCTTCAATAGAGTCGATCATTTCAGGGGCAACAGGCTGGAATATGATACTTAAGTCATCCGCGGAGGAGTTGATCGGGTATTGCAGATTGACCGGGTTGCGCCACTGCTTCTTATCTAATTCCGCAGCAAAAATGTCTAAGCCACCCATACCAGGATGTCCGTTAGAGGCAAAATAAAGTCTTCCGTCCGGAGCGATATACGGAAAGCCCTCATAAGCATCGGTATTGATCTCAGGACCCAAGTTTTCAGGCATGCCCCAGAAACCATCCCTGCCCATTGTGATGCGGTACAAATCCTTATCTCCTAAGCCACCCGGTGCGTCCGCACTAAAATAAAGTTGCTTACCATCTCTAGTGATGTAAGGCTGCCCGGTATTCACTTCTTCCTCAATGTCATCGAATAAGGATAAACGTTCGGGCAGTAACCAAGCCCCTTCTTCATTTCTTTGCGCGTAGTATATCTGGCAGTAATCGTCCGCATCATTATCGCTACCACAGGCGGTGAAGTAAACGGTTTTACCGTCCGCTGTAAAAGACGCAGTGCCTTCATTATAGACGGTATTGATAGAATCCGCGAACGCCTCTACTGTGCCCCAATTACCTGCCGCGCTCTGCTTAGTGAAAAACAGATCCGAGTGCTTCTCCCCTGTCCAGCCATATTCTTTATCCCCCATGGCTTCCGCTCTGGAGGAGGTGAATACCATTTCGTCCTCTTCTAAAAATACAGGAGCGAAATCTGAAGCATTAGAATTCAGCGCACCTAAATTTTGTACTTCATGCGTAGTAGGTTCTTTCAGCCACAGTTTAGCCTGTTTACAAGCTTGTATGGCTTTGTTCGCCCGTAGACGATCGCTTGGGTTGCTCAAAGAATACTCCTTGAAAAAACTCATCGCTTCCTCATACTTACCATTTCCTTGTAGCATTTGCGCATAGCGTAAAGTCACCTGCGTATCCGTAGAGTACTCTAAAGCTTTTTTATACCATTGCTCCGCTTTGCTCGGTTGGTTCGACAAGCGATAACTCTCCCCGATCTTATAGGCGATATCCGCCTGTTCGCTCACTTTATCAGTGGCATTGTATTTATCGATCAGCAGTTTACTGGCCACAGCATACTGCTTGGTTTCGTAAGCTGTTTCCGCATCTAAGGGCAATTGGAATAAGGTTTTACACCCTACGCCAAAGCAGAGGAGGCAAGCCAGTAAAACCAAAGGAGCGATTCTATTCAACATACAACTACTATGATCAGACATAAGATTTAAGACATAAGACTTTAGACCTCGTGCGAACGCCTAAGCGTGCTAACCTTCTAAACTATAGGGCCACTTTTGTCCAAGTGATACCAAAGATAGTGAAGTGATGAGACATGCATTCTCCTATCAGCACAACAACACTTCAATCACGCAACAACATAACGAATAGTTCATAGGAATCGTGTATTACAAGGATTCACAAAGTCGGATAAGTTGAGTTTATTGGATTAATGCGACAATTTTCTTACATTTAAAGTGCACGTATCTAAATCATCCATACTACTCACAACCATAAAACCTCATTAAATCATGGGATTATTCGATTTTCTAAAAGGTTTATTCGGCAAAGCCAAAGATACCGTAGAAACCACAGCCAGCACAGCGGCGGACTTAGCGGGTGATGCTTTGGAGAAAGGAAAAGATTTAGCCGGTGATGCCGGTGAAATGGCAGGTAGCGCGCTGAACAAAGCCACAGAAGTAGCCGGCGACGCCTTTGAAAAAGGTAAGGACTTAGCAGGCGATGCTTTAGAAAAAGGGAAAGACTTGGCTGGCGATGCCACAGAGATGGCTGGCGGTGCTTTAGGCAAAGCCTCTGAAATGGCCGGCGATGCCTTCGAGAAAGGAAAAGAAGTAGCAGGTGGTGCTTTAGAGAAAGGAAAAGAACTTGCTGGTGATGCTACCGAAATGGCGGGCGGTGCCTTAGACAAAGCCTCTGAAATGGCTGGCGGTGCTTTAGAGAAAGGTAAGGACTTAGCTGGTGGCGCACTGGAAAAAGGCAAGGAATTGGCAGGTGATGCGGTAGATATGACTAAAGATGCCGCCAATACCGTGGCAGATAAAACAGGTGACGCGATTGATGCGGCTAAGGATGCCGCTTCTGATTTAGCCGATGATGTCACCACTTAAGAAAGAATGATAACTGTTATACCCATTTCTTTCTAACAACCCCTTATGGAAACCTATTTCCTCAAGGCCGTGACCTTTTATTAGGTCATGGCCTTTTTTTATTGCAGTACCTCCAAGCTATTCAAAGCTCCACCAGTATCCGTATACAAAAACAAAGTGGTGGAGGTTCTCGCCTCAAAATTAGCCCCTTCAATAGTGTGTAGCAGACTACTATCCGCTAATGCATGAAAAGCGAATTGATAGCTGCTATCCGCTGTCAATCTTAAATAAGGCGTGGCGGAGGTGGATAAGCCCCCACTTTCATAAAAGCGAATACCTTCTACCAAGGTATCTCCCGTATTTTCAATGATCGCCAACTCAGGAGCAGAAGCTGCCACATGTACAAAGCGTACAAAAGCATAAGACAAACTATCCGCCCAACTTAAGGTATCGGTCAGTAAAAGTGCGTTCTGTTGTTGTATGCTGTCTATGGCCACTAGGGTATAGTTCTCCCCTATTGTTAAGCCGGTATTCAAGAATAAGCTTTCTTCTTGACCCGCAGAGCTGGCACGCAACTCTAAGTCCGATGCGGAGGCAACAGCTATATCTACATAATCCGTAAGCACTCTAAGTGGTACATCTTGAATTACCAGTTCCTGATTTTGGTACAAAGCGACCGTATGATTTTCAGGTGCAGATAAATTCAATACTCTTACTGAGCTACTCGGTATATCCTCTTCTGTTCCGCAAGCGGCAACAAAAAAGACCATAGTTATCAAGAGGAGGCAAGTCTTATAGCTGTTCATACTACAAAAATAGATCAAATAGAAAAGAGCAAGATACTCCGCAGAAACAATGGGGACCCGTTCCTGCGAAAGACCTTGCTCTTTCTAAAACCGTAGGTGAGGTTGATAAAGCATCAACTCATTGAATTAGTCGATAGCTACACCTACTTTTGGGGCTGCGGAAAGGATCTCCGCATCCGCCTCAGACTCAAAGGCTTTGAAATTATCAACGAATTTCTTCGCTAAGATATTCGCATAATGATCGTAGTCATCCGTGTTCGTCCATGCGTTACGCGGATTCAAGATACCGTTCGGAATATCCGGGCATTCGGTAGGAATAGATAAACCGAATACAGGATCCGTCTCGTAGCTCACCTTGTTCAAGGTACCTTTCAGTGCGGCGCGGATCGTAGCACGTGTATGCGATAATTCCATACGCTTACCTGTACCATAAGGACCGCCTGTCCAGCCCGTATTCACCAACCACACATTGATCACGCCATTACCTACCGTATGACCTTTAGCGATCTTATCACCCAGCATACGCGCATAGAAAGTAGGGTGTAAAGGCAAGAAAGGCGCACCAAAACAAGAAGAGAAAGTAGCCAAAGGCTCATTGATCCCCGCTTCCGTACCCGCTACCTTAGCGGTATAACCAGAAATGAAGTGGTACATCGCCTGTGCCGGCGTCAACTTAGAGATCGGAGGCAATACCCCAAATGCATCACAAGTTAAGAAGAAGATGTTCTGAGGCACATCACCACGAGAGTTGTACACGATATTATCAATGTGGTGGATCGGGTAACTTACTCGTGTATTCTGCGTGATAGAAGTATCATCAAAATTAACCGTATAGCCATCCTTCTCAAAACCCACATTCTCGATCATCGCACCGAACTTGATCGCACGGTAGATCTGTGGTTCTTTAGACTCACTCAAATTGATGGTCTTCGCATAGCAACCGCCTTCAAAGTTGAAAACATTCGCCTTAGACCAACCATGCTCATCATCACCGATCAACTGACGTTCCGGATCCGTAGATAAAGTGGTTTTACCCGTACCCGATAAACCGAAGAATAAAGAAGTATCACTCTTGCTACCCACATTCGCGGAGCAGTGCATACTCAATACATCGCGCTCTTTGGGTAAGATGTAGTTCAATACCGAGAAGATACCCTTCTTGATCTCGCCCGTATAAGCCGTACCACCGATCAAGATCAGCTTCTTCGTAAAGTTGATCGCTGCGAAATTGTGCTGGCGCGTGCCATCCACATCCGCATCCGCCATACAACCCGGTGCTGCCAAAATCGTCCAAGCCGGCTCGAAATGCTCTACATCCGTAGGGCGCAAGAACATATTATTGGCGAATAAATTCTGCCAAGGGTATTCCGTCACCACTCTAACATTCAACCTATAATCAAAATGCGCGCAAGCATAAGCATCGCGCACATATAAATCGCTTCTCTCATTCAGATAGCTGGTCACTTTCTCATACAAACCATCAAAATGCGCCTCGCTCATCGGGATGTTGATGTCTCCCCAATAAACCGTATCACGCGTGATATCATCTTCAACGATGAATCTATCTTTAGGAGAACGGCCCGTAAACTCACCCGTATTGACCGCCAAGGCACCCATACTTGTTAGTTTACCTTGGTTCAATTTGATCGTACGCTCGATCAATGCGGCGGGATGCAAATTCCAATGCTTGGTTGGTGCGGTCAAACCGAATTGATCTATGCTGGAGTTTGATCCTTTTCTACCTAGATTCTTCATAAAAAAGTTTTAAGATTGGCTCTGTCTGATCGTTATGCTTCCTTCGTTCTAATAAGCTTCATGGCGCATGCCCGCAATAAAAAGGGGAGCACTCCATTGCTATATCCCCGCAGCGGCAAATGTAGAGACGTTGCATGCAACGTCTGTACAGGCAAAGCGTGGTTAAAAGCATCAGCCCCTTTTTACTGCGGTCACCGGGCTATCCGCTAAAATTCAGCCCCTGCCTGCTGCTGTTTGGCAGGCGTAAAAATGGCTACCTCTGGGCCGCCTTTTTACGCCGCCAAACAGGGCGCATTCAGCGGCTTCATTACCGCTGCTATCCCTTGCGCGTCCGTAAAGACAAAAGAATAGCTGAATGAACAAGCGCAAGAACGAACGAACGAATACATGACTGATACGATCAGCATTCATAGAAATCGCAAGACCTATTCTCTTGTATAAAGGCAAAATCGCAATTTCCCCACAAAATTAGACAAAAGCGAGCAGGTCTTTAGTAAGAAAGCATATTATAGTAATGTTAACAACAGTCGCTAGCGCATTTTGTGCGCACAAAGATACTAACAATTGTTAGTCTGAAAGGGTTTTTAACAGCCCAGATCATTCTATAATCATTAACTTTTGGGTGGCTACCCATTCTGTGATCGCACAGTAACGCAATTCGGAACTAAGCACTCAATAGCGATCGTAATAGCCAAATAACATAATCTTTGGCTATTACGACCGCTAAATCTTATTTTTAATACAGATGTGGTTTGAAAATCAAAAACCACATTGATATTGTTTTATTAGCAATATACACACGATCTCCCATTTCCGCGCGCGAAGGATAGGAGCGGTATGGGGTGCGCTGGATGCGCCCTGAGCGGCGGGCTAAAAAGGCGGCCCAGAGGTAGCCATTTTTAGCCCTGCCAGCGAAGCAGCAGACAGCACAGCCCATTTAGCGGATAGCCTGTTGCCCGCAGTGAAAGCTTGCGCTTTTGTTTCGAAGCATGATTTATCGGTAGAGACGTTGTATGCAACGTCTTTACTTTTTCCACTGTGGGAAACATTATCTCAATAAGCTGGCGCAAGCTTTTATTGCGGGTACGCGCCCTTTGTATCAAAATAAGTTATTCCCTAGTAAATCTATATTCCCCATCATAAACCAATGCGGGGACTTCATCTCCATTTTGCTCAAATTTAATTTCATTACCGTCTATACTATCAATAAATACATTTTTCGCAGTTGGTATCAAAGGGAATTCATAGACCTCACCCTCGTCGAACTCCAGATAATAAAGTTTATTGTCTTTGGCTACGATTTCCATTTTATACTCCTCACCCTCATCTATAATGATATAAGTACCTAAATGATTAGCATAATTTTCAATGTCTATGTCGATTTGACTGATAGTAATAGGGTTCCAAATATTCCAGTTGAATGCCTTTGAAATAGCTCTGAGCATTTCCATAAAGAGGTCGTCTACGCCATCGGTATTTACCAACATTACAAAACCATCTCCTTTTTCGGGGTCCATTGCCATGAAGCTGTAGTAGCCCGCAGTCCTTCCTGAATGCGAAAATAGAAAAAGATCATCCTTTCTGATCAGATCGAAGCCCAAACCATAATACTTCCCTTCAAAAATTTGTTGGGCTATTTTTTGACTTATAAAGTCATCTTTTTCATTGATGATAGCAGCTGTTTTTATTAGAAACCCGGCTAAGTCTTGGCTGTTAGAAAACAAACCGCCGGCACATTTTTCCATTGTATTTCTGTAATAACCTTTATGAGGCATTTCATCTTTATAGGCATAGCAATAATTCTCATTTTTCGGACTTGGAAAGCTTGTCTCGAAGGTACTATTAGTCATTTCGAAGGCTTTTAAAACCGTCTGTTCAGCTATATGCTCAAAGCTTTCTCCGGTAATATCTTCTATTACCTTTTGTATCAAGTTATAGCCCTGATTAGAATACTTATATGCTTCACCTGGTTTTGAATCGAATTGAACGGCTTGTATTCTTGCTTTTCCATCAAGTATATCATTTAAGGTAAGCACTGTATCTCCTTCAATGAAGCCCTCATCATCCAATTTCACCTTTTGCTGTTCTATAAGTCCGGCACGGTGTTGAAGCAGGTTTCGCAAAGTGACGGGAGATGATTTAGTGAATTCACTGGCTGGTAATTTCCAAGATTTGAGATAGATACTGATATCTGCATCCATGTCCAGCACCTTCTGGTCGTGTAATTTCAGAACGACCATTGCGGTTACGGGCTTACTTATAGAGCCGACACGGAAAATCGAGTTATACTGAACATCAATATAGTCTTCCTTCCTACAATATCCATATCCCTTTGAGCTTTCGATTTTGAAATTCTTTATCGTTGTTAAGGCAAAACCGACTGCTTTATGGTGTTTCATCCTTTCAATCAGTTCGTAGTGTACGGGGGCATTCTCTACGAACACATTGGTCATTAGACCATTTTCAATCTTAGAGAGGTAACTTTCTTGCTCCACTTTTACTTCTTTTACTTGGCTTTTCTGACTGGTGCAGGAAGCGCAATAGAAGAAACAGATAAGAAGAAGAAGAAAGTGTTTGAAGGGGCTTGCAATTGAATTGAATCGAATCATAATAAATGGCTTTGAGACAAAGCTAAATGATTCGCTTTTTGAAAAATTGTGGAATTGGGACAAGTATTATGTCCCTTTCTGCCATCATTTTATGCTGAGATGGTTGACAATAGTAGACCATATTCAACAACATAAACTATTGCTTATTAAGGACTTTCCAAAAGAACTCCATGCTATCGGGATTATTTTTGATGTACTTGAGTAGCTTTTTAGGCGACTCTCCTGTTAAAAATTTGAAGTGGTGTATAAAATCAGACTGATCGTAATAAGCAACGTCATTCAGTAAATTCGAAGCGTTTTCACTCCCTTTTTTAAAGTTATCTATAGCGAGTCGAAAACGGACGATATTTTTATACTCCTCAAAAGAACAGAAGAGGTATTTGCGGAACCTTCTCAGTATAGTTCTTCTACTAAGTCCAAAACGGTGTTCAAAATCTTTTAGTTTCACTTCAGCACGGAGGTCATGTATCAAACGTAACATTTCATCTGTTCTACCAAAGTTTATTTCTTTTAGCCTTGCGATAAAGAAGCGCTCAAGTTCATCAACCTTATCGTCTTGATCAATCAATTGAGCGATATTGTTGAGTTCTTCGTATTCATTCACTTTAAAAACATTAGAACCAAGGCGTGTTAATTTTCGCGGGTCTAAAAAATAATGAAGTGATAGAGGTAGGAGGTTGACCCCTATGACATCATATTGCCCTTCTATTACCGCATTCCTGAAATTGGTCTTACTTGCACTTAGAATGATTTCGTTTTTACCTGCACAATAGTTTACTTCGAAGGCATTGTTCGTGATTGACACAGAAGCATTAAAGAAAATATTTATCGTATCTATAAAGTGAGGGTAATAAGTAAATTCAGTTTTCGTATTGCTATCGGATTTTAAGAAGTAAAACGAATGTATTCGGCTCTTTAATACTTTTGATGTGGGTTCGACTTCCCTGAAGTTCATATGAATCTACCTTTTTCTACAAAAAAGTGCTTAAGTGCCCATCCGGAATAAGCTTTTCTTTTAGCAGTATTCAGCCTATACAAAGCCTCGTTTAGCAGGATACTTAAATCGTTTCTACTCGTGTTGGCTACAACTAAAATATTGAAGCTCTAAATGTAAGCATATTTCTGACCACGCACTTACATATTTGCAGTATACTTGTGGTCTCCCATTTCCGTGCGCGAAGGATAGGAGCGGTATGGGGTGCGCTGGATGCGCCCTGAGCGGCGGGCTAAAAAGGCGGCCCAGAGGTAGCCATTTTTAGCCCTGCCAGCGAAGCAGCAGACAGCACAGCCCATTTAGCGGATAGCCTGTTGCCCGCAGTGAAAGCTTGCGCTTTTATAGACTCGGGACATGAGACCCGAGACATGAGAATCGTGCTGTGTGCCGACTTATAGCTACTTGCTGGCGCAAGCTTTTATTGCGGGTACGCGCCATGATGAAACTTATAAGTACCCGGACAAAAATAATCGTTGCTCCTGACTTGCTCTTTTAGCCGTATCC